>NZ_AJZR01000018.1:0-22958 GCF_000271925.1 Capnocytophaga sp. oral taxon 412 str. F0487
ATTATAGATATTACTTACTATCTATACAATGTGAAGTGACCCATATATTCTCGTGCATCTTCACCGTCTTCGTGAGTCTTCAAGATGTACCAGTAGTCACCCGCTGGTAATTCTTTACCGTCATAACGTCCGTCCCATTTTTGTCCTGAACGCAACGTTGTGATATAACGTCCGTAGCGGTCGTAGATATCTACAGTCAAGTTTGGATAACTGCGGAATCTATCAGGATCCCAACCGTCGTTGCTACCATCATCATTCGGTGTAAAGAAGTTAGGTGGTACTGACTTCATAAACTCTTTCTCGATGCGCAAGTCGGCTTCACAACCATTTGCATCTTGTACAGTAGCGGTTACCACTTTGTATACTCTTCCGTTTACTATACGGCTGGTTGGGTCAGTAGGTTTAAGAGTATACTCATTGCTTCCATTTTCGTAACTTCCGTTAAAGTAGTAAGTGTATGGAGGATTACCTCCTCTTGCTTCTACTTTTATAAGGTTCAATTCACGTGGGTCGCTCTTGTCTTTCAATTCCAATCCTGGGTAACGTTCTATATCAAAACGTTGTGCAATAGTTTCCTGACAAGTAGATGCCACACCTGCTCCGCGATAGAATACAGTTATATATTGGTTCGTTCCTGGTTCAATAGGAGCTGTCTTAGCTCTATTACCGTCAAACGATTCAAATGGTCTCGCATCACGCGCATCAGTACTATTGATAGCATAGCTTGTATTGCTTCGTGTGAGTGCACCGTCCAAATTGTTGAACGTTAGCATCAAGTAGCCTGTCGTCCAAGTAGTAGATACTGTAGAACAGTTAAAGCCTTTTTCAAAAGTAGCATTAATGCTTGGTGCAGCGGCTACTGTTATTTCTAAGGTTTGTGAACAGATACCAGAGTCACCATATTCTAATTGGTATCTACCTGGTGCTATTCCTGTTCTAGATACTACTGTACCTGTTGCTACACTGCTTGAAGTTCCTATCACATTACCTGATGGGTCTTTCAACGTATAGTTGTATGGTGCACGTCCACCTGTGAATCGGAAGCTGAGAGCTCCGTCATTAGTGCCGTAGCAAGTTTCTGTTACGGTGCTTGCGTGAGCTATCAACTGTTCAGGTTCTACAATGGTAAAGGTGCGTTCTACTTCACAGCCTATCACATTGTCTTTCACCTTCACAATATACTGTCCTTTTGGCAAGTTAGTGAACTTATTAGTTCCATCAAAAGTTCCTGCCTCTGGTGAGATAGTAAATGTATAGCTTCCTGTACCGCCTGTGGTCGCATAAGTAATCGTACCATCATTCACACCATAACAACTCATATCAGTTTTAGTAGACGATACTGTAAGATTTGTATAAGCTTCTACATCTACCGTTATAGTACGTGTACAACCGTTATTATGTGCTATGGTAACAGTGTGAGTACCTGGTGTTACTATAAAGCGTCCTGAAGCTTGTGGTGCTCCTCCATCTATGCTATATGATACATATCCCGCATATTTTGAATTAGAAGAAGCTACAATAGTATTCACTACGGTATTATTACCACAACTGTACTCTACGGTAGCAGTAGCTTGTAAGTCTACTCCTTCCTTGATTGTTACCGATACTTCGGTAGTACAGCTTCGAGCGTCTTTCACGTAGATAGTGTAAGTACCAGAAGCTAATCCCGTATAGAGGGTCTTGCCTACTGTCCAAGTTACATTATCTATCGAAGTACTGTAAGAAGCAGTTCCTCCTTTGATAGTGATAGATACTGTACCATCATTACCACCTTTACATACCTCATCAGTTATCTTGTCTATTGAAGCCTCTAATAAAGTAGGTTCTTTAATTTCAAAGGTAGTATCAGTATAGCAACCATTTTCATCTTGAGCTCTTACAATATAGTTACCTCTTGCTAACTTAGTGAAGTAACCACTATCTACAAATCGGTCTAATCGTGGACTGATAGCGTAGAGGATTCTTCCTGTACCTCCTGTTACGGTTACCGAAATAGTACCATCGGCTTCACCATTACAGCTAATATCAGTACTTGCAGTAGCTACTGAAAGTGGTCCTGCCTCTCCAATATTTATAACTGTACTGGTTTGTACACAGTCTACACTAATTACTTCCACTTGGTAAGTACCAGATGTCAAACCTCCAAATGCCCAATCAGTAGCATTTTCTTGGGTAGCAGTAGCTGTTTGTGCTACACCTCCTTTATACAATTTGTATTGGTAGTTACCCAAAGCGCCAGTGGCTGAGAAAGTAATCTTAGCTGTACTATCTCCATTACATTTTACATATGCCTCAGAAGTATCTACGTGTAATTGTAATGGTTGTAATACTTCTATCGTTATCTTGTTAGACAACTTCGATTGACAACCGTGACTATCTATCACATAGAACTCGTACTCTCCTACTCCTGCTTGAGTGCTATTTCCTGTAAGTGTTGTAGTAGTTGTACCGTTGGTTACCATATAGTAAGTATAACCTGGAGTACCACCTGTTACAGTAATTGAAATAGTAGCTTGTTGCAAGCAAGTAAGCGGTTTAACAATTGAGGCAGTTACCTTCATTTCACGAGGTTCATCGATGGTTACTGGAATAGTAACATCACAACCCCAACCATCTATAATCTTCACGTTATACGAACCTGCATATAGGTTAGTGAAAGTAGTGCTAGTTTGTGCACCTCCTATTTGTGCACCTCCCACATTCCACAATTCGTAAGCGTAATTACCGCTTCCTCCTGTTGGGCTCACCACTGTTATTACTCCTGTTCTATCGTTGAAGCAATTCAAAACAGTAGTTGCTGATATGCTTGCCGAAATAGGTGCTGGTGGTGCCATTACTACATTAGTAGTAGTTGAACAACCTCCGCGGTCAGTTACTTCTACCGTATAGGTATTGGCAGTCAATCCTTCAAATAAGGTAGTGGTGGTATAGGTACCATAAGTAGCGTGAGGAACTCCTCCCACTAACAAGCGGTATTGATAATCACCCCAACCTCCTGTTACATCTATACTGAAGGCACCTTTATTATCATTAGGTTCACAAGTGATGCGATTTGTAATAGTAGGACTCACTGTCAAAGCTTGTGTAGGAGCCGATACCATCACCGAGGTAGTGGTTACTGTACAGTATGGTGATTGTGTTTCCACTACTCTTATCACATATGTTCCTGCCGATAAACCTGCAATTACCTCTCTTCTCTCAGTAGCGGCATTTGCTTGTACAGTTCCTGTTATTCCTGTTGGAGCTAAGGTAGTCGCATCAAGCACTTGATAGTTATAAATACCTTGATAACCTTTTACAGTAAGGGTAATCTCACCATCATTGCCTCCTACGCACGATACTGGTTTGGTTTGTGCGGCAGTTACTTCTATATCGCTGAAATCTATAACCGTATGCGATGCAGTAGCATAACAACCTGTTTCAAGGTCTATTACTTTCATTTCATAGTAACCAGGTGTATTAAAGCCTATATTAGCTGTGTTCACTCCTGCGGTAAGCGTTTGTGTACTTGGGATAGCCACTCCAGCTCCGGTAGAGGTTACTTCTATACGATATCCTTTGTTATTACCTCCATTAATAGTTAAGGTAATACTTTCGGTAGCATTACAGCTTATTTGGCTTGTTCGGTTCACATCAATACTAGTAATGCGTTTTAATGGCGGTATTACTAATGGGTTCGCACTGTTATCAGCTTGACAACCGTTCGCATCGCGTATATACACTATTACTGTTTGAGTGTGAGTACCATTGCTAGTTACACTGTACACTCCTGTATGGTTCACCCAACCTGAGGTAGTAGTAGAGGTACCGTCAAACACTTCAAAGTTGAAAGTATAAGTACCTGTTCCACCGCGACCTGTTGCTTGAATGATAGCTTGTTGTGCATTATTATTGGCGTCACATTTGAAGTGTGTAGTCACCGTTGTACTGCTTACTACCAATTCATCTGGTTTACCAATAGTGATTACCTGAGTTGCAGTACAATTGCGTGATGAGGTAAGCGTTACTGTATATACACCTGCTGGCATTGCATCAAATTCAATATCTTTAGGTGTTACGTTCACCGTTTCACTGCGAAGAGTTCCTCCTGCTCCTGCAATATTAATTTGGTAATCAGTTTGTATTTGTGTACCTGGTATGGTAATCACAAGTCGTCCGTTGCTTGCACCGTGACAAGTTACCGCCGTAGTGGTATAAGTAAAGTTCACAGGCATAGCGTCAGTTACATCTATATCAGCACCTGTTACGGTAGCACAACCTGTAGTAAGGTCAGCAATTGATACTTTATAAACACCTGCACCTACATTTGTAAATATACCTGTATTATTTACTTGTGGAGTACCACCAGCATTATTAGTTAAAGTATAACGCAAATTTGTTGAACCTCCTTGGTGAGTTACTGATAAAGTAGCTCCTGTTGCAGGATTACAAGTAATTTGCTTGATAAATACTACTCCTATACTTGCACTATCAATTGGGTCATACAAGGTCACCGATTGGGTAAGGGTAGCGGTACAACCCCAAGTATCACTGATAGCTACTTGGTAAGTACCTGCTCCTAAGCCTGTAAATACAGTACTTGTTTGTGTATCTCCTTGTAACACTCCATTTCTAATGAGTTGGAAAGTATAATTGCGTCCTTCACCACCTGTTACATTCTGTACAGTTATTTCTCCTGAGTTAGGTGTACAGTTTTGTGCTGTAATAGATAGAGTACCTGTAATGTTATTAGGATTAGCAAGTACCACTGTCGAGCTAAGCGTTACCATACAACCTCCTCTATCGCGTATAGCTACGTGATAAGTGCCCGCTGTTAAGCCTGTAAACACATTAGTGTCTGACCATACAGCACTTGTTGGAGTAGGTGGTGTAGTACTTACATAGTACTGATATCCACCCCAACCGCCTGTAGCATTGGTAATCTCTATTTCACCATTATCATAATTTGGTGCACTTAAACAAGTGATAGACTGAACACTAATACTTGCTGTAAGAGCAACGTCAGCTTCTGATATATTAAAGGTATAAGTTTGTACGCAACCTGTACCACTACTTATTACTGTCATTGTATAAGTAGCTGATTTCAAACCTGTAATTGTAAAGGTAGGATTAGCTCCTGATACAGCTGGTACTGTAGGTGGTGTTACTCCTCCTGAAGCTATTAAGTTCACAGTATAGTTATGTGTGCTTACTGTATTACTCAATGTGAAGGTAGCTATACCATCGTTATTGCCTTTACAAGTAACGTTCTTAATTTGTGGATTCACAATGCGGAACGTATTTGGATCTGGTGCTACATACAACGCTTTCACTACACAATCTGTACCTGCGTGACCTATCCAGAACGTATAAGTTTGCTTAGGATTTACAGAGAACACATTATTTGTTGTCCAAGGTGCTCCTGCACTTGGTGGTACAGTAGGCTGATTAACTCCCATATAGTAACGCAATTCACTTTGTGTAAGTGGAGGCATACCTGGTGCAGCTACTATATCCACTTTCACTTGTATTGGAGCGTTACAAGTTGGTGTACCTTGTACGGTTACACTCACTTGTTCTGGGTCTAATGCTTCAAAAGGTTTAATCATTTGGGTAGTAGTAGTAGCACAGCTATTCATATCGGTAGCCGTAATGGTTACTACTCCACCGCGAATGTCTCCCACCGTGAAAGTATTGCCTGTACTAGTGATAGTACCTGCAGGGCTTGTATATACAAATTCTACTGTATATGGTGGGGTACCTCCACTGATAGCTCCATTAGGTACACTAATAGTAGCTTGCTGTGCTGTACCACTCGCTGTACAAGCAAACTGTTGTGTCACAATTTGTGTACTGCTAATAGTTACTGATTTAGGTTCTGCAACTGTTACTGTATAAACTGCTTGACAGCCATTAGCGTCTACTGTAATTGTGTACACGCCTGCTTTCAAATTACTGTAAGTTCTTGTAGCAGCTGTCCAAAGAGGTGTAGAACCAGCAGGACCTACAATAGGTACATTCGTATAGTTAAATGTTCCTATAGTAGCGTTCTTCTCAGTGATGTAAATCTCACCATCATTACCTCCACTACAAGTTACTGATTTCACTGCAGTTTCTATTTGTGGTAACTCTGCTGGCAACACGGTTATAGTCTTAGTAAAGGTGTTGCAACCTGCTGAGGCATTAACATCAGTTACTGTTACGGTATAAACACCTGCTGTAGTGATATTATTTACTTTAGTCTCATATTTACCACTCACTTGTGGGATAGCTGTAGAAGGTACTGTATAACCTGCAGGACCTGTAATAGCATAAGTATAGTTACCGGTTCCTCTGTCTACTTTTATAGTAATTTCAGCATTACCTGTCGCACCACAACCTAAGGCTTTAGTAAGTGATGCTTCAGCTTCTAAGTTGGCAGTAACGGTATAGGTAAGTGTTGCTATACAGCCTGTCGCCTTATCGCGGATTTGCAAATCATAAGCACCTGCTACCAAGTTGCCAAAAGTAGGACTTGCTTGGTAATCCAAACCACCATCTATTGAGTATTCATAACCGTTGAGTTCTGCTCCTGTAGCCGAAGTACCAGAGCCTGCTGGTGCTTTCGCTTGTGGCTCAATAGTCAAACTGATAGAACCATTCACACAACCCATTAGTGTAACTTTATTAATCTTAGGTGCTGGCTGTACTGTAAGGGTATGAGTACCCAGATCTGCACTACAACCAAATTGGTCTTCCATTGTTAACTTCACAGCGAACGAATATGGTAAAGCTGGGTTAACAGGCATTGGTGGAGTTGCTATATTATCCTTAATAATCTGTACTCTTGAGTTTCCTGTTGCTATTGGCACCGTAAAGCTTACACCTGGAGTTATAGGAGTTACTTTATATGTATAAGTACCTCCACCTCCTGATGGATTCAACACCTCTAATACACCGTTCTTATCACAAGTAATTTGCGTACTTGCTGATACGGTAGCAGTAAGAGTACCTAACTCTCTAATATGAGCATCACGACTACCCCATACACAAGTACCTTCTGTTACTACCACATAGTAAGTCTTGTTAGGTGCTAAGCTATGAGGTCCTGCTGGGGTAACGTTCGTAGCATCATTACCTGGTGCTGGCATTACAGCAGTACCATTCACAATTGGATTACCTAAACCTGCTCCTGGTGTTTTTTCATATAACACCCAAGTAAGTGGTGTACCCGCTGGAGAACCTCCTGTGTATTGTGACTCACGGTGGATTCTAAAGGTAGCTTGTCCTTGACCTCCGTGGCAAGCAGGTTGTGGCGAAACAATCACTGTCATTGCCGGTGTAGCTACATTAGCATAAATATCACCAGTAAATTCAGTTTCACAATTATTTGCATCTATCACTCCAAAAGTATAAGTCCTACCTACTATCAAGTTAGTAAAGACATAGGTTCCTGATGGAGTAGGTGCTGACCAAGCTCCTCCATTTACATTATATCGGAAAGGAGGATTACCTGTACTCACAGTTACTGTAGCAGTAAAGTAAGTCTTACCTGCTGTAATACAACCTAAGCGGAAATCTCCTATATCAGTAGTTACACTCACTGTTCCTAACGGACGTGGCACTACATAATCTATTGCACTTGTACTACAAATATCGGAACCTCCTAATGCTGGACGAGTAGCAAAACGCACCCGTACTGTTTTACCCGGCTCAGTCACCCCTGATATAGGTGCTGAAGTATATGGGTTGGTTGGCATTGGATGCCAAGTACCTCCATTATAGTTATAATATATTTGGTTACCTCCTGCTCTATAAGCATTCCACGCCTCGTTAGACATTGTAAGGGTAAGTGATACTGCTTGACCTGCAGTAATACAATCTCCTGGGCTAGATGGTACCGTAATGCTAGCAGTAAGTGCTGGCATATCTTGTAAGGTAACATTTTTACTTGTACTACAACCGTAACGGTCGGTTACAGTAATAGAGTAAGCTCCTGCTACCAAGTTGTCAATTGTATAAGTATTAGTTGCAATACCTGTGAAAGTAGCGATTACTGGAGTACCTGTATTACCGTAACGTACGGTAAAGTTAGCATCTCCTGCGATATTCTTCACTACTATCTTACCGTTACCTGAACCCTGACAAGTAGGTGTTATCGTTTCAGTATCGAAGGTAACAGCTGGTACTTTGCGTACCCCCACTTCGTGACGTTTCACACAACGATCAGACTTCACAAATACAGTATAAGTCTGTACTGAACCTGTAATAGTAGGTACATTGTAAGTATTGGTAGTTCCAAAAGTTCCTGCCGTAACAGTAGTTACTGAACCTTGTGCAAAAGCATAGGTATAATTACCATCTCCTCCTGTTGCAGTTACTTCTATCTTACCTGGCACACAACTTTCGTTAGTTACCTTCACACTGGTGTTCAAAGTAGGACGAATAACAATATTCTGTACTGCACTACAACCGTATTGGTCAGTAACGGTTACTCTATAGCTTCCTTGAGTAAGACCAGTGAAGGTATGATTAGTTACCCCTGCTGCTAAAGTTACAGGAGTACCGTTGTTCAATTTCACTTTATAACCACCATTACCCGCATTTATTTTCACGGTTACCTCACCTGTATTGCCTCCTTCGTAGCAATCAGTAGCCGAAAGAGTAAAGTTTACAGTTTGTGGCGTAGGTATATTCAAGTTGCTTGCTAAAGTAGCCTCACAACCATTTTTATCTATTACCTTAAAGTTTACACTTCCTGCAGGTATATTGCTAAAAATAGGTGTAGTTTGTGTCCTACCTGCTCCACCTCCTACTGTATACTGATAACGATAAGGTGGTACCCCTCCATTTGCTACAAGGGTCACACGTGCTTGTTGTCCGTTAGAACACATTGCAGGTTCAGTAATAGTAGCACTAAGAGTAAGCTTAGCAGGTTGTGTAATAGTAACAACACGAGTTACTTTACAGTTACCACTGTGGTTAAATTCTATGGTGTGATTACCTACTGATAGGTTAGGAATTACTATAGTACCCGCTGTTTGGTTTGAGAAAATAGGAGCTCCTCCATCTACTACTACATTATAATTACCAGCGCCTATGTTTTGTACCTTAAAGGTTACTTTTGCTGTTCCCGTTCCATAACAAGTTACATCTGTCTTAGCAGTCATTTCTGCTTTAAATTCTCTATCACCTGGTATGGTAATAACCTTAGTCATTTCTTGCCAGCACACATCTGGTCTTTGGTATACAAATATATCATCTACCAAAAAGTCACAGCCCCAATCAGCCCAACTATTAGTACGTATTTCTACTCTTATAGAAGTAGCTCCTTTAGGATCTAACTCTCCTTCGAATTTTACCCAGTTATTAGGATCGTTGTGGTGTGCTAATTTACCTGAATTCTTAAAGTCTAACACTTGACCATTAGCCTTATTTACTAAACGTATTTGTACGTCTGGTTCTTGAGCTCCTTTATGAGGTTTAAACAAGTTATATAAGTACATCTCGTATTGTACTTTCCTATGAGGGTCTACATCATTTACTTCTTTCCAATACAATACGTCTTGGTTTCTTACATTTCCTATATCCACTATCAAGAAACGATCTTTCGGATTCCCTGAACGTGGGTTTGGATGCGTCCATATACCTGATACACCCGCACGGTCTACATCCCCTATTGATATAAATCGAGAGTCTTTATTACCTACTACATAGTGTCCTGGACCTGCTGGGAAGGTAATAAATCTAGCACAGCTCAAGAAGGGTGATATATTAGGAATACATACATCTCCACCAACACCAAAATCTTCTTTTATAATAGCATTACTTGGCGATTGGTTCAAATCTCTATAACGTACCGTTACGGTATAAGTTCCCGGTGCTAAGCCTGCAATATTGGCAATTCTACCTTTTGCCTTTTTACCATTTACTTCATACTCATAGTCGTAAGAGGTAGGTGACGAAGTCCTAAACTGTACAGTAGCTTTACCGTTACAATCAAAGTCAGTAGCTGTATAGGTAAATCCTGCTGGTTCTGGAATAACAGGGTCTACGGTTACTTGCAATGGCAATTCACAACCTCTCGCATCTTTTATATAAACGGTATGTCTACCCGCTGGCAACCAACCTTCTGATGAAGAAGTATAGTTACCATCATATTTATACGAATATGGACGCTGACCACCCGATACGTTAGTAAACTTAATCTTTGCTTTACCTGCTGTAGGTCCTGTTTTACCACAACCTATAAGCTCTGCTACACCCACAAATCCTTTAAGTTCAGAGGGTGCATCACTGATATTTCGTGTTGTCTCATACGTACAGTTATTTGCATCTACTACTTTTATAGTATAAGAACCTGGTCGCAAGTTTCTAAATTCTTTTGAAGTACCTCCGCCTAAGTTATTACCATTTAGGTAGAAAGTAAATGGTGCTTTACCACCTGTTACAACTACAGATATAGAACCATTATTAGTACCTTTACATAATACGTCAGTAGAGGTTACATTAGCAGTTACAGCTGCTGGTGCTCTAAGTGTAGCCGAAGATTCTACCCTACAATTATTGCTGTCAAGTACTACTATCTTATAAGTACCTACCTGAGCAGTTTCATATACTACGGTATTATTAGCTGGTACAGCAGTTTTTCCTACTACAATGCCTCCACCTACTTTTTCTACAGTATAAGTATAAGGCGTTGTACCTCCTTTTACTTTCAAGGTAATTCTTCCCTTGCGTTCATTTTCATTTCTTCCACAGGCAATATCCTTGGCTACTTGTGCTCCTGAGCCATCTATCACTATAGGAGTTGTTAAAGCCTTACTATAAGTAGCGGTACAACCATATTTATCAATAACAGTGAAAGTATGGTTACCTACTCCTAAACCTGTGAATGTATATTTACTACCATTTTGGGTTGCCTTAGTCACTCCGTTGAGTTGGAATGTATAAGGCGCATTATTTCCTCCTCCTGCTACTGTCACTTCTACCTCTACTTTTGCTTGTGAAGTAGCAGCTGTACAGAAGTCGTTAGCTGTACCCGAAGTACCTCTCAAACTAATAGTATTCGGACTCACCACATTGAAGGTAGCGTCTTTAGTACAATTATTAGCATCTTTCACTACCACCCTATAAGTACCTGCTTGTGTAATTACAAACTTAGGATTGTTAGACCCCGTTATTCTTGTAGCACCTCTATATAGTTCATAACTATAAGGAGCACTACCACCATTGGCAGTAACAGTTACCTCTACACGTGATGGGTTACAGCCTATCAATACATTGTTAGGTACTGAAACAGTAATAGCTACAGGGTTAGCAATATTGAAAGTACGTGTTGCCTCACAATTAGGATTATTTTGTTCTGCACGTATTTTCACGGTATGAGCACCCGCAGGTATGTTATCCCATCTGAAAGGATTACCTGTGGTAGCTACAAAACTACCTGTTCCATCTTTTTGTACGTAATAGGTAGAAGGTGCATTTTTCAAGCCTATTTGGTAACTACCTTGCTCTCCATTACATTTAGGTTGCGTAATCTTTTCGGTAGCAGGATCTACGTCGAAAGCCTTGTCGTTAGCAATCGTTACAGTAGTAGTATAGGTAAAGCCACAAGCCTTTGGCTCTTGGTAAAGGTAGATATCGTCTACAACCAAGTCATTACCGCTTTCTATCAAACTATAAGAACGTACAACTGCTATAAGTTTAGTATGATTTCCTGGGTTTAATGGTCTTTGCGCGACTGTCCAATCATCTGCATTACGAGCTCCTCTAATAGGTGGTGTAATGCGATAGCTATCCAAAGGTGTTCGGGCATCTATAGCTGCTTGGTCAGTATAAAGTTCTATTGAAATATCCGGAGCTCCCACAGGATAACGAGGGTCATTATATCTCAACATATTCATCAAAGCTATTGAGAAAATAACCTCTTTACCTGGAATCAAATCCTCTATGGGTCTCTGATAAAGTATTGCCCCCTCTTGTCCTAAGATTTTACCAATATTTACAAAGAGCATACGTCCATTAGCCAATCCTGTGTGGTCATTAGGTTGCATCCAAGCAGGATTATTAGGATTTAGTCTTTGTGATACTACGTATTCACCATCAGCAACGTATGGGCCTTCATAGTTTATACCACTAGGCCAAGGTTGCCCATAACCGTTTCTAGGCATTGAACCATCTTGCAATTCAAGATAGTATTTCTTGTTAATATATTCATTACCACCATTGCGCCCTGTACCGAAGTCCTCAAAAAAGAGTACGTTTTTGGTAAGAGGATTCGTATCGGCATACTCAATAGTAATAGTATGTACGCCTGGTGCAAGATTCTTAAAGTTATTATCGGTTGTAGGCTGACCGTCTACGTAATATTTATATTTGTAATTATTTTTGTTATTAGTAATCGTAAGAGAACCGCGTCCTTGGCAGTCGTAAGTAATTTGCGAAGGAGTAAAGGTTGGTTCTGGAATTCTTGGGTCTACAGTTACCTTTATGTTTTCACGAGTACAACCTATCGCATCGCGTACTGCCATATTATAGGTGCCTGGTGACATCCATTTTTTCTTATCGGTAGTCCAGTTACCATCACCAAAATTAAATTCATAAGGTTGTTTCCCACCTTGTACGTTCGAGAAACGAACGAGGGCTTTACCGGCATTAACTCCTGTGTCACAACCTACCAATTCTTCTACCCCTGCTGAGGCAATAAGGTTACCTCCCACAAAAGTAGGAATAGTAATAGTAGCACCTGTAACTGTACATAAAGCTCCTGCTCCTCCGTTACCATAGCGTAATACAGGGGTATAGCTTCTTCCCGTTTGTAAGTTCGGGAACTCACGCCCTGATTGGAAGTTCACTCCGTCTATACTGTATTGTAATACGTTATAGCTGGAAGCGTTAGTAGGTTCATTAATAGTTATCTTTGCTCTATCACCACAGTTTTGTACGGTATAGCTGGCTGTGATAGCAGGTGTAGGCAAGGTATTTACAGTAGCCGAAGCTTCAGCAATACAGCCGTTGTCATCTATCACCTTAAAGTTTTTCACTCCTGCAGTGGTAAAGGTAAAGTCGTAATAACTATTTGCGAAGTTATTTTGGTAGGAAGCTCCTCCATCGTTACTATAGCCATAGCCATTCGCTCTGTTAGTTTTACCGCCCGTCGCAGTTACACGCACTATAGCAGTACCACAGCTCAAGTGTCGCAATACCGAAGCCGTAGCTTTAAGGTCTGGCACTTTATCAATGCGCACACTGGTAGTAAATTTACAACCATCTGGGCTCGTTACCTCTATATAGTAATTACCAGCAGTAAACTGATTAGTAATATTTAAGTCGGTAGTATTGGTAACCGTAGTATAAGCCACTCCACCTGTAGCGTTGTTATTGCGAATAGTATAAGTAAAAGGTGGATAAGGGTTACCGCTAAGTTGTACACGTATACCTCCCTTGCTGGTACTGCAAGCCATAGGTGTAACGCTAGCAGTCATCGCAGGAGTTCGTTTGTTTATTTGTATTGATTTTTCAAAAATACAAGGTTGTGTAGTAATGGTAGTAGTAAGTACTTGGCGTACGTACACGGTATAGTTGTCTGGAGTTACTATATCAAATACATTACTGCTTTGATAGCTTTTCACCCAGCCAGTAGAACCTGTTTTCTTCAAACCGTATTCATATCCTGCTGGCACCCCATTCACAGTAATACTACCGTTTTTATTACAAATAAGGTCTCGACCTACCAATTGTGGGTCTACATTGTTTTTGGTAATACGGAAATAGTAATAAGGCGACACACAGTTGCCATAAGTAACTACCAAACGGTATACTCCTTCATCTCGCAAAGTAATGTCTCCACTATTTCCTATATCTGTCCAGTTACAGTTATAGTTGTCGTTAGAAGGTGGACACTCTTTGCTTAGGGTAGGTGGTAAAGCTCCACAAGAGCCCAATTTTTGCCACTGATAAGCAGTAGCCCCCGTAATTCTAAGACTTACAGGCACTGTAGTACTACCCCCGCACAAATACACTTGTGGATACTCAGTACCCCCTGTATCTGCACAGATGTACACCTCACCATTTAGTTTCCCTTTCGAAAGCAAATCTTTAATAGGGTGTACTGCATTAGCATAAGCATTAGGGTTCACAGTGTGCTCTTCGTACATTGTAGCACAACCTGCTTTACTCTTCGTTACTTTATACACACCTGGTTCACTTACTACTAAGGTGCGTGAATTACCTCCTATAGTACCTCCGCCTACTTTTTCCCATTTGTAAGAGTCAAAGTTAGCTCCTGCCTCCAAGGTAACCGTGCGCTCACACAATACCGTAGTGGCTTTAAACATACAGTTGGTAAAATCAAGGTTTACAATAAAGTTAGACGGCCCTTCTACCCCACCGTTACAAGCTGTAAATTGTGTATTGAAGCTACCTGCTGTTAAAGGTGTCGATGGGTTAGACACTCCATTATAGCTTGCTGAGGCTCTATTTTCTACTACGTTAGAGCACGCATCTCGCCATTTGTTACAGTCGTTCACTACTTTTATACCAAAAGAAAGTTCCTGTACGGCACTTCCTTTCTTCACTAAGCTCTCAGGAATATTAAATGTAAGTTTGCGAGAGGCTGGTATATAAGTATAGCTTACCCCTAATGGCATCGAAATATTTGCTGTTGTAGCATCAAAATCTTGTAAGTTTACAGGAAGTATATCAGTAATCTGTACATCTTTAGCATCGTCATTCCCTATATTTTGGAAACGTATTTTATAACGTAACGACTGACCCATTTGCACATTTTGCCCTGTAATATCGGTACCTGCACTGTTAAGTACGCGTTTCTCCATCACAATATGGGGTGCTATCACTTCCACGTTAAAAGCAAACATAAAAGGATAGTAAGCATCTTGGTCTGAATAAGGTCTAAAAGAAGTGGAAGTACTATTATTATTTAAAAAAGTTTTACCACTATTGGCTAACTCAAAAATTCCTGCATCAAACCCCAATAAGTTAGTAGAAGCGGGTCTACGATGAGGATTAATACCGTTTTCATTAGTAAGAGTACTATTAAAGAAGTTATTAGCAGGACGACCGGGTGCTGTAAGAGCTTCGTAAGAACCATTTATTTTTTTCATTTTGAGCTGGTCTCCTTTAATTCCCAACTCACCTTCCAAAGCAGCAAAGCCTATCTTAGCATTTACAGGTCCTGTAGGTACCGTTTTAAACCCTGAAATATTAATGATAGGATTATTGTCTCTATTTACTACTGAAAAACCGTCAAACACAGTTATATTACGCGCTTCACGGGTTAAGTCCTCATATACTATTACAAGTGTCCATCCAGCTGCATAACCTACACCTGTATTTTCTGTACCATTAGGTGCTTGTATATTCCCTACAGTATAGGTATTAGCAATAGTACCATTGAGGTAATTGGTCACCTCGGCACGGTATACATAGGCACGTTGAGCTCTATAATTATCTCCAAAGGTACTTACTACATCATTACCGTCATATACACGCTCCCCTACCAAATCACGATAAGCTCCCGAACCTACTTTAAATTTTACGTTCGCAAACTCACTTCTCTCTAAGCGAGGATTCGTTTGGTTGGCAAGTCTCTCTTCGGTATAAGTAGCTGCCCAATAGAGGTATGCCCTCACCACTTTTTTACAAGTAGAGGCAGGATTAGGGTCGAGTACAGTTGCCGAACTCGAGTTAAACACCCCCGACTCAGGCTCCACATTGATAAACTTCATCTCAATGCCTGAATTATCACCGTGATTACCTGTATAGTCATTATTAGGATTGGCTTGAGGACTAAGAATAGTATTCCCCACCACAATCATATCCCCCTTTACAGTACCTTGGTAACGAATACCAAAAGGAATATAATTCTGCCCAAAGGCAACTGAAAGAGTCGCCCAAAAGAAACATTGTAATAGTAATAACTTTTTCATATGGAAGTTATGTTTGTATTTATGCTATTGCAGTATAGCAATAGTGAAATTATTAATATTGTTGCTTGAAATCCTAAATATGTAAATCAAATACCAAAAAGTAAACCTCCTACTGCTCGTGTATAGTAACTACCGCTACAATTCCCCCTCTGTGAGGGGGCAAGGGGGAGGTTTCTCCTAACCTTGATTTATTTTTATATAATATATAAAGGTGTCTCACATATCTTTTTGTATAATAGTTACACCTCTCTCTTCAAACGCAAAAGTAAGATATTTATTTTATATAATATACACTACACAAATATTTAACATTATTTAACATAGTAGTACACAACATAAATTACCTTTTTACACATTAAACATATTGCAAATCAACAGATAGCGTCTTTTACACTATCTTGTTGTGCATTTTGTATTCTGTTAAATAAAAAGGCGTTTTATTAAGAGTTTTTCTCTCCATTCTTTCCAAAAAAAGGAAAAACACTACACGGTATAACTGTGTAGCTTTTCTTTCTGGGGCAAAGATACAACAAACTTTTCTCATTTCCACATTTACTCATTCTCTCATTTCCACATTTGCTAATTTCCAAATTATTCTTACCTTTGCGCCCGATAAACAAATTAAAACACAATGGTTTTACCTATTATTGCTTATGGAGACCCAGTGCTCAGAAAGGTAGGAACTGAAATCCCCCCCGATTATCCTCAACTCAAAACACTGATTGCTAATATGTACGACACTATGAATGCCGCTTATGGCGTGGGGCTCGCTGCTCCTCAGGTAGGTCTCTCTATACGCTTGTTCGTGGTAGATGCTTCTCCTTTCGCCGATGACGATGAGCTTTCAGAAGAAGAGCAAACTTTCTTAAAAGGCTTCAAAAAAACTTTTATCAATGCCAAAATAGTAGAAGAAACAGGCGATACTTGGAACTTCAACGAAGGGTGCCTCAGTATTCCTGGCGTACGAGAAGACGTTAGCAGGCACAAGCAAATCACCATCGAGTACTTTGATGAAGACTTTAATAAGCAAACGCTTACCATTGGCGGACTCGCGGCTCGTATCATTCAGCACGAATACGACCATATCGAAGGCATTCTGTTCACCGATAAACTCTCTTCTTTTAAACGTCAACTCATCAAAAGTAAGCTGGCTAATATCAGTAAAGGAAAGATAAAGGTAGACTACCGAATGAAATTCTTTGATGCCAAAAACAAAAGATAGTACACTAATTTACAGTTATAATTAGTAACACTCATAACTCATAACTCTTAACTTTTTAACTATTAAATAAATACAATGAATCTAACAAAAGTATTAGCCATTTCTGGCAAACCTGGTTTATATCACTTAGAAACTCAAACGCGCTCTGGCTTCTTAGCCACTTCGTTAGCCGATGGTAAGCGTATATCAGTAGGCATTCGCAACAACGTGAGCCTATTGTCTGAAATCGCAATTTATACACTCGAAAAAGAAGTGCCTCTCACCGAAGTTTTTACTAATATGAAGAACTTTGAAGAAGGAAAAGAAGCGCGTATCTCTCCAAAATCCGATGGAGCTACTCTCGAAGAGTATTTCTCTCAAGTACTCCCTAATTACGACCGCGACCGTGTGTATGCCAGCGATATTAAGAAAATAATCCAATGGTACAACCTTCTATTAGCCAAAGGTTTCTTAGAAGAAGACGCTCAAGAAGACACCCAAAAAAGCTAATTCACAGCACAATCATTTTACAATCAGTATTACTTTGCCAAAATTTTAATCGCTTGTCGTCCTACGGTTATGCTACGACCTTTGTCAAAGTTTTTAGTAAATAAAACAAAAAAGAGAACAATATTAATATTGTTCTCTTTTTTTATAATCTTATAAAATCAAATGAAGCAAATCTATTTTGCTTCTTCTGTACTATCCACAAGCACCTGTCCACGATAGTACAATTTACCTTCGTGCCAGTGTGCGCGGTGATACAAATGGTTTTCACCAGTTGTTGGATCTTTTGCTATTTGAGGAACTACCGCTACGTCGTGGGTTCTTCTCTTATCTCTTCTTGTTTTTGATTGTCGTCTCTTAGGATGTGCCATTACTTAATTCTTTATATTATTTATCTGTTATTAAATTCTTTAAACTTTCCCAACGCGGGTCTATAGTCATTGTATTGTGGTGCTCTCTTGGAGCAAGTGCTTCCAATTTATCTAATACTGCCGAGTGCATCGTCCCATTCAAAACATCAGGGTGTACGCGCTTAGCAGGGATTGACAACACAATAAGTTCATATATATATTGTGCCACATTCAGTTGGTATTCTCCGTGAGGAAGTATCAAGATTTCTTCATCGTCATCATTATACTCTTCACCAAACTTCACTACTAAAAAAAGTGTTCCTTCTACTGCCAAGTCAAAAGGCTCATTAGAAACATCACAATTCACATTCACAGTACCCCTGTTGTGAAAATGCAGTTCCAACAAGTTGCTCTTCTTGTCTAAATCAACGATTACTTGCTGATGAATATCATTCACCTCGTCAAAATTAAACAGTTGCAAAAACGCTTTGTCAATCTCATAAACAAATTGATGTCTCCCCTGTTTTAAGCCTGCAAAAGAAATATCGTATTCTTTTAACTTTCTCATTTTCTACAAGTTTAGTAATCAATTGTTCATTTTTCAAGGTGCAAAGATACAACTTTATTTTTATATACAAACTTTTTACCTCACTTTTTTATCATAATCACATCATATCCGCTCAAAAACCCCATCTTTCATTGAGCAATCCTCTCTTCTCAAACATTCTTGTCTTTGTCTTGTCTTTGTCTTATCTCCACCTTATCTTCGTTCATTCTTCGTTCATTCTTCGTTCATTCTTCGTCCATTCTTCGTCCATTCTTTGTCCATTCTTTGTCCATTCTTCATCGACCGTGCAACTTGCATCTGCCCGTGCGGCTCGCACCTGCCTGTGTGGCTCGCACTTTTCCGTCACTACACTCCCCCTCTCCTTGGGAGAAGTCTCCGAATAGGAGAGTATGTGATCGGGGAGAGGATTCTCTTTCTTTCGCCTCGAAACCTTGTTTTTAACATTTTTAGCCTTGTTGTATTATATTATGAATCAACTTTTTACATACCCTTTCTATACCAATCGTCCAAGATTCGTATAAGCTTCCTATAAGCTCTCTATAAGCTAACCCCACCCTTCTCATAGCCTTTTTTCATCAAAAACTCTCCTAACTCACTTTTTATATTTTTCGTTTTTCTCCGATAACTCAGACCCGTCAAAAAACCTTTTTTATCACTACCCATTTGCTAATTTCCTAATTTTCTCATTTCCTAATTTTCTCATCGATATTTTTGGCATTATTGGCATTTTTGGTATTATTAACATTGTCGCTTTTCTTCCTTAGTAAAAACAAGGGTTTATAAAAGAAAAACCTCAGTATTTTAGCTCTCTTAAAAAGGGTACTCCTTAATCTTTTGTTAAATTTTTTAAGAGAATTTGTTTTTTATATTAAATATTTGTTTTAACTTTGCCCGATGAATAAGCGATTATACATACTCGCAGTAGTGCTCATAAGCCTTTCTCTTGTAGGAATTATTGCCATACAAGGGTATTGGATTAAATCAGCTATCGACAATAAAGAAGAAGCTTTTACTTATTCTATTCAGCAGGTACTCAACAATGTAGCTAAACAAATAGAGCAAGATGAAGTCGATAAATACGTAGCTCAAATTATCTATTTGCGCGAGAACGATAGCACCTTAAAACTCAAAGACAGTCATCTGCGAGAGTTTATCTATGTGCAAGAAAACAAACTAAGCAAAGAGACCTTTATTTATAAACACGGTATTTTAGAGGAAGATTACGCTTTGGCTACCAATCTGCGCAACCCTGTACTCATCGATGATTTGAAACTCTCCGATTCTTTTACCTTAAAGAACTATACAAACAGAGAAAGTTTTCAGCATATCAACAGAGGTAATAATATAGATAACAAACAGTTACCTATCATAAAAGCCTACGAAAAGCTAAGTGAATTACCCGAGATTGAGCGCTTAATGATAGAAGAATCATTTAAGAGTATCATAAGGCAACAAACCCTTAGCGAACGAGTGTCCGTAAGCCAAATAAACACACTCTTAGAGCAAAAACTCAAAAAAAGAGGCTTGAATTTACCTTTCGAGTTTGCCGTGTATAACCGCAATATCTTATCGAAGATACACTCTAAGTACTTTGACCCTAATGAAACTAAGGAATATCGCACCTTGCTTTTTGGAGGCAATAGCTCCGATGATTCAGTATATGAATTAGCAGTAGTATTCCCTCAGCGCGAACGCTATGTACTATCATCAGTAATAGGGGTCGCAACCCTATCGGTAGTATTTTTACTAATAGTTATAGGTGTGTTTGTGGTTACCTTCCACCAGCTCATCACTCAGCGTCGAATTTCCGAAATCAAGACTGATTTCATCAATAATATGACGCACGAGTTCAAAACACCCATTGCTACTATGAACTTAGTGCTCGACAGTCTCAAAACACCTGTTGCCCTGCACGACCCTGAGAAAATAAAAGGATATGTAAAAATACTCAAACAGGAAAACAAGCGAATGCTGGCTCAGGTAGAAAACATTTTGCAAATATCACGTCTCGAAAAAGGAAACTTGCATTTAGAGAGAGAACCCTTGGACGTGCACGAACTTATAAGCAATGCCATAGGGCACCTACAAGTAATGCTCGACGAACGTGGAGGCGTATTGCGCACTCACTTTTTAGCAGAAAACGGCGATGTATCAGCAAACAAATCACACCTTACTAATGTATTTGTGAATGTGATTGAAAATGCTATCAAATACTCACCTAATGCCCCCGAAATAGACATTTATACTGAAAATATAAAGAATAAAATACTAATACGTGTAAAAGACAGAGGACAAGGAATGAGCAGACAGGCTATGAAACACGTATTTACCAAGTTTTATAGAGAACATACTGGCGATTTACACAACGTAAAAGGACACGGGTTAGGGCTTGCTTACGTGAAAAGTATCGTAGAATACCATCAAGGAAGCATCAATGTAGAAAGCGACAAAGGAAAAGGGAGTACCTTCTTTATCAAATTGCCGGTAATATAATTTAAGAACTTAACAATTTAATTCATAATTGCCTAAAACAATAAAAAAATGAATACAGACGGAAACTATTACAGTTCAAATGCTTCTACGGACAATAAACACATTCTCTTAGTAGAAGACGACCCCAACTTCGGCACTGTACTAAAAGACTATTTGGTAATGAGCGGTTTCGACGTTACCTTAGCTAAAAACGGTATGGAAGGCTTCGAAAAGTTTAAGAAAGAAACATACGATATGTGTATCTTAGACGTGATGATGCCTTATAAAGACGGTTTTACTTTAGCCAAAGAAATTCGTGAGAAAGATGAGAAAATACCTATTATCTTCCTTACAGCTCGTACAATGCGTGAAGATGTGATAAAAGGCTATCGCTCAGGAGCTGATGACTACCTAAACAAACCCTTCGACTCCGAAATCCTATTGATGAAAATACGTTCAATTTTGCAACGTAAAAGCATCGAAACAATGGTGGACGACAATAAGTTTGAGTTCGAAATAGGAAGATTCTTCCTCAATACCAAATTGCGTATTCTCAAATATAAGGACGAAGAACCTGTAAAACTCTCCCCTAAGGAAAATGAACTTTTGCGTTTGCTCGCCTTACACACCGATGATTTTATGTCACGTGAGTTAGCCCTTTCCAAAATATGGAAAGACGACAACTATTTCACCTCTCGCAGTATGGACGTATATATCGCAAAACTGCGCAAACTCTTGAAAAAAGACGACAAAGTGGAAATCTTAAACATTCACGGCGAAGGCTTCCGTTTGGTTGCCAATAAAGAAGCCGATGAATTTATTTAGGTAAAATAATAGTCTATTTCTTGCATATTCAAAAAATAGTCACACCTTTGTCCACGATTTCAAAAACATTTGTTTAACTAAATAAAGATGTGCACGAAGAAAAATGACCTATGTCAAATTACATATCGTATCAGTTCTACCTTTTTGCAAGGTGATGATTCGTGTCGTATCTGCTTGATTAGAAGAATAGTATAATATATAGAAGAGCTCGAAGCGTCCCGTTTCGGGCTCTTTGTTTTTTGAGTGAAAAATAAATGAGGGTACCACCTCAGCAATTGAACAAATTACAACAAATTAAACATTTTTTAGCTATTTGTTTGAAAATCGTTTGCGAAGAAGATTTCTCTCCTTGGTAATTTACGATTTTTTTACAATACATATTTTATTTCTTAAACAAATTCACTAACCAAAGAATAGGTATCCCTACTACCATTATAACGATAGCCACTATAAAGAAAACAAAAAGTGCTATTGTTATTGCGACAAAACCTAAGAATAGGTTATATTCTTTGACTTTGATCACTTTATCAATAGAGGCATTCAAGAGTCGTGAATTTATGAGTTTATTCAGGTTCATTTTTCAGCATCTTATATATTTCCCTACGCCATTAGCCCCTTTAAGGTTGCCTTCAGTTTGCTTGAACAAAGCTGAGGCTTCTTATAGCGGTATGGAAAGCCGTTTTTTTTAGGGCTTGTATTTCTTTAAGCATTGCATTTTTAGGCACGAGCCCCAAGAAGCGCACCTACTTAAGAGGACAAAAATAAAAATAACTCAGTAAATTAACAAATTTAAATGAAAGGTAATTTATCAATCTCTAATCTCAAATAACTTCTTTTGCCACATAAAAGTTTCTTCTTAGCTTCAGGCTATCTCTATCTTTTGTACGTTCATTGTTCATCTTATCTTCATCTTATCTTCATCTTATCTTTGCCTTAGGTTCGCTTTAACTTCGCTCTCCCTTCGAATAAGCTTTGTCCATCAAGCTAATAAGTATCAATACTAAGTTACTCTGTCACGACATTCACATTTAAAAACAACAACCTATATATCTTGAGAATAAACTTCACAATAGTAGAAAATATTAGATGTTTTTGAACTTTTCAGAAAAAAGTAGTTTTTGTGGCTT
>NZ_AJZR01000019.1:0-3560 GCF_000271925.1 Capnocytophaga sp. oral taxon 412 str. F0487
TATGTAGTATAGATTGTTTATATTTATTATTCATATAATTATTTATTTTATTTTTGATACATTATTACTTCCAAAAAAATGACAAAAGTATCCCACACTTCATTCCCATTTGATATCAAACCTAAAATCATCTGCATTATCAGCATAAGAAATGAGGTCTTCTAATTCTAATTTTTGGAAGGTGTTATGGAATTTAGGTGGTAAATAAGACTTGATGTTTCTATTAAACTTATATATATTCTATTTCGTAAGCGTCTGACATTTGACAAATTTCCAAACTTGGTTGTTTTTCTCCTAATGAAAATACTATTAAATAAATAGAATCACAATCTATACATTTTATTGCAAAATAGAAAGTAGGTAAATTATTAATAGTGAAATGACCGAACCTCCTATAATGTATAGATGTAACTTTTGCAATTCTATTGTCTAATATTTCATTTTCAGAAAGATAATTATTCATATAAAGTTCAGAAAAAGGATACCCTGTTTCGTATGGTATGATATTAATATGGTTTTTCTTTTGGCAGTTACAACAATAAAAAGAACTTTTAATGTATGGAAACATTTCATTATTAATAAACTGTTTTTTTGTAATGTCTGCCCTTTTTTTGATTATTATTTTTTTTTCTATCTTATTCAACATAGCTATTTAATTTCTTTATTAATTAAGTATTTATATTTTCCAGAAGGACTATCTTTAATAATAACTCTTATGTATCCTTCTCTTACTAATTCGTTCCAAGTTTTAGGAAAATTTGTTTTAGGATTAATGGGTATATTCCATTTCATCTGTTTTCCTTTTCCTATTTGATTGAACCAAGGAATTATATCAGCACTATCCCCAGAAAAAGGAATATCTTTAATGATTTCTATCTCATAATAAAAATCATATTCACTCTCTAATTTATTCAAAGCTCTTTGACTAAAACTATATCTTTTACCATTGATTATAGGACTAGTAAATTCTCCTGCTAAAATGGGAGTTTCTCCCTTTAGAGTTTCTTTAATGGCATTTCCATATCGATCAAATTTCATTCCCTTTTTTAAAGAAACATTATAGATAATATTATATCCTCCATCTGCTGGTGGCCATTTTAGTTTATACGTTTTAAATAATTGCTCTAACTTATCCCACTTTTGTTGTTTATAATAATTGAAAGCTTCTCCTCTAACGGTCTTACTAAGTTTATTAAAAGTATCATACGTCTCTCCTAAATCATTTGCATTCCTAAAGAAATTAGAAGGTATACCATCAATTATTTCATCCCAAAGTCCTAATGCTTTCCAAACCTCCGCTTGCTTCTCCACTAATTGCTTTTCAGCCTGAGAAGGATTGTCTAATTGAGCTACTTCTGTTTGCCATTTTTGGTAATAACTAATAAGTTTAGCTCTTAAGTTTCCATTCTTCTGCAAAAGCTCTTTTGTAGCTTGTGGTAGGTTCTTAGCAAACTTATAGCCTGCTTGTCCAAGATTTTTAATCCCTATAACTCCTATTGCCAAGTTGTAACTGTTTACAACCTGCCCTAGAAGACTATTAGGGTCTATATCTTGCGTATTTACAACAATATTTCCCACAGCTCCTACTACTTCTGCCAGTGCCCAAGCACGACGTACCCAATGCACTTTTGTAGCCAAAGCGGTTCCTCCACTAAGCGCTATTGTTGCTACATCTAAGGTCGTAATAACACCTTTTTCTATATAGTCATTCCTTATTTTATCATTGCTATACTTTAAGAAAATAGCAGGTACTATATATACTTCATTCCCTAAATTATTCCCTTCCAATGCTGTTTGCAACAAAGGTAATTTATCCTTATCAGGAACGATAATAAGTGGCGTTAATGGAGAAACTTCAGTGATAAGCTCTCTTTGTTTGACGACATCTATTGGAACATCTCCTTTTACAAGAACTGTTTTAGAAGATTCAATCGTATAAACATCGTAAAGTTTTATATTTCCTGTAGCACTAACGTACTCTCCTTCATTTTTCTTTGATGTGGAGGAGGAATACATAAAAGAGGAATATTCACTATAACTAATAGGATTTAAGTTAAGTGTTCTTTTGGCAAAATCTTCTTCATTTTTACCCCACCTATCTTCAATAGAAGCTGGATTATGGTTAAACATCCACACCAAAGCTCCTATAAAGTTAGTATAATTCTTCTTATCGGTCAAGAAATTAACAGAGGCATCATCTATTTCCTCTATAAGATGTTTCAATAGTTTATTGCCATTGGCTTCTAAATGGGTATAAAAACGCTTGTAATCTGTTGTCTTAATCCCCGACATCAAACGGAGCAACGCTACTTCCGAATGTTCTGTAATTCTTTCCTGGCTGGCTATAATATCAAATAATTTCTCTATTTCACCATAGGTTAACCCTGATATAGCAGCCATACAATAATTGTTTACGCTCAAGGTTACCCTTTCAGGATTAGCTTCTGCTAAAAGTCCTTGCAATATTTTTCTTCCTTCATTTATTTCAGCAGTACTACATTCTTGTAAATCTCTGTCTCGTAAATGAGTGAAAAATTCCTTTCCACAAGAAGCATCTCGAACTGTATACGGTGCGATTCTCCAATAGCTTTCATTGTATTGAGCTATATATTTCTCTATGGTTTGAACAATATTTGTTGACTGCTCATCTTTCGTTTCCCAAGGAATCGTCAAATAATCATAGGTACACCCATCTTTACGACTGCGATAGATATTTACTTTGTTATTGATATTTTTAGCTTCTCTCTTTACTTTTATTGATCCTTCTGCGCCCACAAATGCTTTGGATTGTTTATCCCAATAATATTGATTACCCTGATAACTAATCTTTTGTATAGTATATTTATCTGGCGCAACTTCAATAGTAGTGTTTATTTTTTTGCCTTTAAAAAAGAATGTATCAAAAATAACACCATCAGGAGTCAATCCTAAATGAGCATTTACATTATACTCTCCTTCCCCTTGTCCTTGAAAAGCGTATAACTTCACTTTAGGGTCGTTGATTTGCTTCCAATCGCGGTAGAAGAAGTCTTGCCCCTCATTGTAATCCATTAGGGCAGAGGTTTTACCTTTGTCGGCATTTTTACCTTTGAAAGGGTGTTCGAGTTTAAAGATGCCGTGCCCCAGTTCGTGGGCTATGGTGCGTGCATTGGTGCTGTATACAAAGCCGTATTGCCCACCTAATCGCATATAGCCGTGATCGCCTGTGCCGTCGTTTACCAAAAAGATGTAATATGTGTTCTCTTTTGGCTTTCTGTTGGTTGTAAATTTAGCGATGACTGCATTTTGTTCAGGACTATAAGTAGAAAGGTCGCCAAACTCGTTTTCTGTGGGCAAAGTGCCGTTTTTGAGTTGGTCGCTAATATCAAAAGGTCTTTCAGTGGTGATATGTAGTGTTACCCCTACTTTTTCATAAATCTGCTGTACTTTAGCAATCGCCTCTTGAAGGTTTTTTCCGCTTTGAGTAGGTACTAAAGCTACATTTACTTCTTTAGGCGAGAGGTGTACTAAAATACATTTGCCAATGAGTTCTTCTTTTTTGCCCTTTTTGTCTTTCTTTT
>NZ_AJZR01000020.1:0-77541 GCF_000271925.1 Capnocytophaga sp. oral taxon 412 str. F0487
ATCCTCACCCCGTCCCTCTCCCAAGGAGAGGGGGTGTAGTGACAAGGGGCGAGTGACGAAAAAGGGAAGTAATGACGAGGGACGAATGACGAATGAAGAGGGACGGGGGTGACGAATGACAAAGGAACAATAGATGAAAGATGAGTATTATTTTTTTGTGAAAGGCAGGTCTACAAAAAATAAGAGCTTATAATAATATACAGTAGATTTAGTTTTAGAAAAGTAGCATTCTGTATATTATTTTTATTATTTTTTATATCTTTGCATTTTAAAAGTGATTTTATACGATGAAAAAACGCTTCTTACTGCTCCTTTTATTCGGTTTAATACTCTGTCTTACAAAAGTATGGGGGCAGACACACGTGTCGGGTAAAGTGATTGATGAAAACGGCAACCCCGTGGCTTATGCCAATGTGATTTTTGCAAAAACTACCATTGGAGCTTATACCGACGACCAAGGGCGGTTTTCTCTGTATTCGGAGAAAAGACAAAAGGAATTAGAAGTTTCACTTATAGGATACAACACTAGGAAAATACATTTAGACAAAGACAACACCAAGGATTTGGTAGTGGTATTGGTGGAAGGGGAATTGCTCGAAGAGGTAACAGTTGTAGCGAAACCTACTAAGGCACTGTCTAAAAAAGAGAACCCTGCCTATACCGTATTGCAAGGTATTTGGAAGAATAAAAAGAAGCGTGGACTACAAAACGCTACGGCGTATCAGTTTAAAAAACACAGTACAACGGAATTGGGGGTGAACAACCTCGATACCATCTTCTTAAAAAAGGCTTTAGGAAAGGAATATGACACCATCAGGCGTATTCTTTCTGAGAAGAAATACAAAGAGACCTTCTCTCTGCCAATGTATCTCACTGAAAAGATAGAAACGGTTTACGGCAACAATCAGTTGGGGAAAAAGCGAGTAGACATAGAAGCTGAACGTGCTCAAGGGATTGTACAACAAGGTTTTGGATTGGAACGTGTAAGTCAGTCGTTTGACGATTTTGATATTTACGACAATACTTATATGATACTGAACAAGCCCTTTGTAAGTCCGCTAGCGGAGTTTGGTTATGGCGTATATCTGTACGTGCTGAGCGATACAATTCAGAGAGACGACCGCTCGTTCTATCGCATCAACTTTTTTCCTCGTGATGACCAAGATTTAGCATTAGAGGGAAAGTTTGAAGTAGACACTAAGACTTATATAGTGAGTTCGATACAGATGCGTACTACGGCTAAAACGAATATTAACTTAGTACGTGGACTTTCTTTTGAAAAATACTTTACCATTGCCAACGACAGTATTTACCTTCCTGAACGCGAGATACAAGAAGGGGACTTTACACTCCTGACGAAGAAAGACGAAGAAAAGGGATTGTATGTAAAGAACTACATCACTTTTTCGGATATTGTTCTCAACAAGCCTAAACCTGCTAATTTTTATGACGAGCAGGTGGTAAAGGTTGCGAAAAATCAATTTTACAAAGACGATAGTTATTGGGACGCAAATACCTTAGGAGGGGCAGACCTCACTAAAACGAAAGTTCTGATTCGGGAAGTGGGGAGCAATAAACGCATCAAGATGATAGGTGATGTAACCGATATTGTGACGTCGGGCTATATTCCTATTGGCAATTATATGCAGTTTGGCAGGTTTTGGCAAACTTTCTCGAGCAACAACGTAGAGGGTTTACGGCTAAGAGCTGGCTTTCGTTCGTTCTTCTCTACCGATGACCGCTTCCGCACCTATGTATACGGAGCTTATGGGGTGAGAGACAAAGAGTTTAAATACGGTATCAGTGGTAAATACCTTATCTCTCACAGTCCGCGTATTACCTTTGGAGCAGGCTATCAGAACGACAATTTGCAGTTGGGTACCTTTGTAATGCACGACGATACTGAGCTGAATTTTGAAAAGACAACCAACTTTATCATTGCGCGTGGTGAGAACTATTATCTTACTCGCAACAAGAAAGTACAAGGTGTTATTAACTATGATATTGTGCCTAACTTGCAGTTTTCGGTATTTGGCACTTACCAAAAACTTACTTCGGCAAGCGAAGAGAACTTCCTTATTGCCTACCGAAATCCCAAGACAGGCGAGGAAATTCACGAATACGACAATTTTTATACAGGGGCACAATTTACCTTTACCCCCAACAGAAAGGTATTTGGCTATGGGGTGGAACAGCGTTATGGCAAAAAGCTTTTCCCGATGTATACCCTTAAATACTCCAAAGGCGTAGACGGTGTATTAAACAGTAAGTTTGATTACGACAAAGTGCAAACGGTGCTTTACAAACCTATTCCGCTTTTCGGGTACGGTATTTTCCACGCTACCGTGGAAGCAGGGAAGGTATTCGGTACAGCACCTCTGATAGCACTAACCCCTACTCCTGCAAACCAATCGTATTCATCAGCTCCTAACACTTTTGCGCTTTTAGATTACTACGATTTCATTACCGACACGTATATCAATGGATATTTTGAGCATCATTTTGATGGTTTCTTGTTCAACCGCATTCCTTTCTTGCAAAAAACGCGCTTTAAGAGTTTAATATTTGGACGATTTGCTTACGGAACACTCTCTGACAAGAACAAACAAGCTAATATTACGAATATTATATTCAATTCACCTGAAAAACTGTATTGGGAATACGGATTTGGGATTGAGAACATAGGGTTAGGAAACTTTCGCTTTATACGAGTAGATTTCGTATGGCGCAACGATTTCAATGATGTGAATGGGGTGCGTAATCCTAAGTTTGGTGTACGGATTGGGATAGTACCATCGTTTTAGGTAAAAGGTAAAATAGATACTTTCTAATGAAGCAACAAAATATAAACAACTTAGTTCGGTTAGGGGAACTACTTTCTAAAACCGAACAATCCAACGATATATTTGATAAAGCAGAACAGCAGAACAGTTGGTTTACGCGTGCTAATGTAACATTTGCCTTTAAATCGTGGAGTGAAGCCCTCAGTAAAAGCAATGTACAACAATGGCTGTCGCAATATCAATTACCACAAACTACTTCGCCTAAAAAAATATTGATTATAATGGCTGGTAATCTGCCTTTGGTAGGCTTCCACGATTTGTTGTGCGTATTGGTAGCAGGGCATAAGGCAATAGTGAAGCTCTCCAGCGATGACCGCGTACTACTTCCCTACCTCATAACACAGATAAGGACTTTTGCCCCTGAATGGGCAGAAGCGGTAGCTTTTACAGATGATAAAGTAACTGAATACGATGCAGTAATAGCTACGGGTAGCGATAATACCGCACGCTATTTTGAGTATTACTTTGGCAAGAAACCCCATATTATAAGGAAAAACCGCCATTCAGTAGCCGTACTTACAGGTGAAGAAACACCTGAGGAATTGCAGGATTTAGGTAAAGACATCTTTTTGTATTACGGCTTGGGTTGCCGAAGTGTTTCTAAACTATTTGTACCCCAGGGTTATGATTTCGACCTATTATTTCAGGCTATCTACCCGTATAAAGACATTATTGAAGAACAAAAATACGCCAATAACTACGACTACAACAAAGCCGTTTACCTAATGAGCTTGTATAAACTACTTGAGAACGGTTTCTTACTGCTGAAAGAAGACGAACATTACGGTTCACCTATTGCGACTCTTTTCTATGAATATTACACCAATAAAGAAACCCTAAAAAAGAAATTAGCAACCGACAGAGAAAAGATACAATGTGTAGTAGGTCATAATTTTATAGATGGTGAAATACCCTTCGGGCAAACGCAGACTCCTAAACTATGGGATTACGCCGATGGTGTAAACACGCTTACGTTTTTACTAAATTTGTAACAACTAAATAAAAAGAATTGTTTACATAGAAAAAACACAGATTAACAACCTACTAACTATAAGACACTTAAAAAATAATTTTAGCGTTTTTGTAAAAAAAATGTTCAAAAATATTGCAGGTATAAAAAAAAGTAGTACTTTTGCCACCGCATTAAAGGAGAAGTAGTACTTTAATGGTAGAATGGTCCGTTCGTCTAGGGGTTAGGACGCAAGGTTTTCATCCTTGTAACAGGGGTTCGATTCCCCTACGGACTACAAGCATATATTAAGTTTTTTGGATTAAACAATAATTTTCAAGGTCCGTTCGTCTAGGGGTTAGGACGCAAGGTTTTCATCCTTGTAACAGGGGTTCGATTCCCCTACGGACTACTAAATGCAACTATTAGAAGTATCTTCAAAAGGAAAGGTACGGCGATAAAAATAAAACTAATAAAGGAAAATGGCAAACCATAAATCAGCATTAAAGAGAATCAGAAGAAACGAAGCAGCTCGTTTACGCAATCGTTATCAACACAAGACGGCTCGTAACGCCGTGAGAAAACTACGCGCTTTGGAAAATGTAGAAGAAGCCAAAGCTCTTTTCCCTAAAGTAGTTTCGATGATTGATAAACTTGCTAAGAGAAATATTATTCACGCTAATAAAGCGGCGAATTTAAAGAGCAGTTTAGCTAAACATATTAACAAGTTAGCTAAATAGTCATTTAGGTTTTAGATTTATCACTAATAGCCAGATTTATGTAAGTAAGTCTGGCTTTGGTGTTTTCAGTAATACAAGAGTTTATGAAGTACAGATTTTATATATTATTCAGTTTATTAACGTGTTTCATTTCGTGTAATGACGACAAAGAAACTAACAAAACAAGGCAAGTGCACAAAGTTAAATCAATTGACTTTGAGGAGTTCAAATTAATAGACCTTACCCCTAAAGCTCAAGAGGATATGAAGCATTGGAAGAGTTTTCAATCGCTGATGCAGGTGATTGTTTCGATGGCTCCTGCCAAGATTAAAAACACAGATGATTTAATGCTCTCAAACCCCGATAGCCTCTTGGTGTACAGTAGACTATATCCTATCAACTCTAAAACTGAAAACATCAATAGCTTAGTAGAACGTGATTGGCGAGCTCCCGCAGAGGCTTCGAAAGATACTGTTTTTAGGTTTGAAAAGAAAAAGAACAATGAGGTAGCTTCTTTACAATGGAGTAGGTTTTTGGTAGCAAACATTCCTTATACTTTTTCTGTAGTTTTAAAAAAAGTAAACTATCCAAAAGTAAACCTAAATTTCTCAGAGTCTAACACCGATGAACTATCGGCAACCTTTGCATTAGATACGCTTAACTCCTCGACAAGCAACGTAAAAAAGACCGCCCTAGAAGACGATTGGAACAGATATCAGATTACTTTTTCACCTAAAAAATCAGCTCCTTACACTATAAAACTTTCCTTAGATGAGAATGCTAAAGAGAATGACAATGTAATTCTGTATCGTTCTGTTTTAGAACTTCCTGCTAAATACTTTCACAAAGTAGGACAGTATTCGGACAAGATTGTGGGGGAACATTCGGAAGTAGAGAGCTCTTATTATTCAGTATTCTTTTGGTTGGTGCAGATAGAAGATGCCTTACGAGAATTACTCAGCGATGACGCTACCTTCCCTGAAAAGATAAATGTTCCTACTGTGAAAGCACGTCTTAGACTTTTCCAAACACAGATAAAAGCTTTAGCTGACAATGTAAAGAACAATCCAGATTTTAAAGAAGAAGAGCTCAAAAGCAATATTTCGCTATTAGGACAAACTTTTAATAGTGTGATTGCGCGTATCAATAACATCTACGGAAACGACTTAGAAGAACGAATGAAGTTTATTGGGACACAAGACACCGATAGCATACTAAAGAAAGACGTGAAGAAATTTGAGTAATAGTTAAATATTAAAAATAGGAAAAATACTGTAATCCGAAATTTAGTGTTGCTGACCTTAGTAATAAAAATACTTATAAAATCTTGTAAAGATTATGTGAATTACGTATTTTTGTAAGTCGTGATAATTAGTATTCTAATAACTTAAATAATAGTTTATGATTGTTTTATTATTTTTAAATGCTTTTGCATCATTAATAAGCATAATCTCTTCTATATTAGTTCTTTTCTATCCTCAATGGATGAGTAAATCGCAAGAGGTTACTATAGGGGAAAGATTTTTTACTCAGATGTATGCTGCGCGAGCTGTCCCTTTTGGTTTGATTGTTGCTATAGTACCATTCATAACTAATATTGATAATACAGTAGTTAAAGTAGTTTTATCAACTGCAATGACAATACAAATAATAGATGTTATCATAGGTTTTAAGAGAAAAGAATTACCAATGATTATAGGACCTTCAATTGCTGCAACAATACACGGATTAACTGCTTGGTACATTTAAACAATATAAAAAAATGAAATTTATAATCACTATGAGTACACTGATATTATGTACTGTAACTGTGCAAGCACAGACCTTAGCTGAGCGTATCAACGCTGGCAACGTAACCCTTGTGGATGTGCGTACTCCAAAAGAATATGCCGCGGGGACTGCTGAAGGAGCCATTAATATTCCTTTGGAAGAGATGGGTGCCCGATGGCAAGAACTAAAAGGGAAAGAGAATATTGTTCTCTTTTGCCGTCGTGGTATACGCGCTGGCAAAGCACAGGACATTCTTAAAATGCACAACATTATAGTTGTGAATGGCAAAACAGTAGAACACGTAAAATCGTTACAGAAAGTAAACTTAGCCGATAAGCTCACTTTCCGGAATGATAAACAAACTACCTATTTTGTAAAAGACGGTAAGAATGTGAGACAAGTAGCCATAGCTTTAGGTGAAGGAGGAGTGCTGAAAAAACACACTACCAGTATCCCTGCAACCCTTATTATGGTGAAAGGAACTGTACGTTTTCTTATCAATGGAGAAGAAATTGTGCTCAAAGACCTCGATACCTATCAAATACCCGTAGATGTAGAACACGAAGTGATAGGAGTAGAGAAAGAAAATGTATTTATAGTTACGAAGGGAAATTAATCAATTAGCTATTTACAAGATATATAACTTTGCCAAAGCTCGTAGCACAAGAGACTATTAGAGTTTTGGCAAAGTTTTTTATTACTTTTTACCTAAAAAGCAAGGTTATCAATCAATCTTACTCCCTCGGCGTGTACTACTATAAAAGCACGGTAGTCTTTACCTGCTTCTTTTTTGGTAATAGGTTGCAAAGTATGCGCATCGGTAATAGTAAAATACTCTAAGGTGAAGTCGGGCTGTTGAGCAAAGACTTCTTTTACCCACGCTTCTACTTCAGCAGGGCTATGAGTAGCAAAACGTTCTTTGGCAACGAGTAGAGTGCTGTAAATAATGGTAGCACGCTGTTTCATTGGCTCGCTGAGGAGAGCATTGCGGGAGCTGAGAGCCAAACCATCGGCATTGCGCACGATTGGGCAAGGAACAATGGTTACTGGCAAGCCCTTTTGTCGCACCATTTGCTGAATAATAAGCAGTTGTTGGTAATCTTTTTCACCAAAATAAGCTCTATCGGGCATTACAATCTCAAAAAGTTTTTTAACAATTGTGCCTACACCATCGAAATGACCAGGGCGAGAAGTACCTTCCATCACTTTGTCTAATCCTGCAAAGTCAAAAGGTTCAGCGACTACTTCTTCGCCATAAATATCGGCTACGGTAGGGGCAAAAATAAATATCTCTTTACTGAACTGAGCAATCTTCTGAGCATCGGCTTCTAAGGTACGCGGGTATTTTTGCAAATCAGTAGGATTGTTAAACTGCGTAGGGTTCACAAAAATGCTCACTACCACTATATCATTCTCTTGTTTAGCTTTTTTTACGAGTGATAAATGTCCGTCGTGTAAAGCGCCCATAGTAGGTACTAAACCAATCGTTTTTCCTTGATTTTTAAGGGGTTCCAACAGGTTATGGAGTTCCTTTTGGTGTGTGTAAATCATCGGTATCAAATCTTTTTTGGGTGCAAACTTATATAAAATTATGGATATGTACATAATTTTTTGTACTTTTGTGCCTTCTAAGAGCTAATTAAAATAACTAATTACTTTTTATGAAAGATAAAAAAGTACTCTACGTATCGTCGGAAGTGTTGCCATATTCGCCTTATAGTGAGTTGGCAAAGATGTCATTTGAAGCCCCGAGAATGGTGAATAACAATGGAGGGCAGATACGTATTTTTATGCCCAAGTTTGGTAATATCAATGAGCGACGTCATCAGTTGCACGAGGTGATACGCCTTTCGGGGATGAATATTATTATCAATGACATTGATGTACCTCTGATTATTAAAGTAGCTTCTATCCCTAAGGAGCGCATACAGGTTTATTTTATTGACAACGATGAATATTTCAGGCGCACTGGCACACTCTTTGATAGGGAAAACAATATGTACCCAGACAACGATGAGCGCTGTATTTTCTTTGCTAAAGGTATTGTAGAAACTGTTAAAAAACTCAATTGGTTACCCGATATTATTCATATACACGGTTGGGCATCGGCTTTGTTGCCTCTTTACTTACGCACCTATTACAAAGATGAACCTATCTTTTCAGAAAGTAAGATTGTTACCTCAGTATTCGATAGCGATTATGAGGGGGCTTTGGACAGTACGCTTATCAATAAAGTGGCTTTTGATGGTATTAGCAAAAAGACGGTAGACCCACTAAAAAATCCTACTTATTACAATTTGATGCGTGTCGCTATCAAGTATTCGGATGGAGTTGTAGTGGTGAGTGAAGATATGCCTGAGGATTTCCAAACCTACCTAAAAAATCTAAGAAAGCCTGTGCTTTATAACAGTGATAAGGAAACTTTCCAAGATTCTTACCGCGAATTTTACACTAAAATATTAAAGAAATAACAAACGAATGAATAACATACAGAAGATTTTATTTTTCGCTACTATAGTAACACTTTTCGGTGCGTGCTCAAGTAATGATTTTAACGAGATAGATGGTGGACTGCTAAAAAATCCTAACTTTGACACTAATGTATTTACAGCTACTATTCAGGTAAGCCAAGTAAAAGAAAGTGCGGTACAAACTAATGGTTTAGGAGGATATTTATTAGGACAGTATAGCCAAGTTCCCTTTGGTACCAAATCGGCTACCATAGTGGCACAAGTAACATTACCAGCTGTTAATCCGACTTTTGGAAGTAAAACACAAGCCTCTGAAAATAGTGAGAACAAATCAGAAAACGAAACTGTTACAGAAGCGTATCTATACATTCCTTTCTTCAATGCGAATAGTTCTAATAGCAACGCTTCTTACTCTCAAAATGTAGAATATACGTTAGATTCTATCTATGGGAATAGAGATGCGAGCTTTCAAGTGAATGTGAGAGAACTGAACTATTTTTTAAGTGATATTGATACGGATCTCAATGCTAAAATATATTATTCAAACGACACTAATATTACAAGTAATTTAGGTACTTCTATTGTGTCTAACACTACTAGTACTTACACTATCAGTAATAAAGCTATTACTCGCTATCAGTTTGACAACCCACAAACAAGTGAAGATGAAAGTAAAAAAGTACAAGATGTATTAGCACCAGGGTTGCGTATTCCACTAAGCACAAATTTCTTCCAAACAAAAATTATCAACAAGGAAGGCAGTAGCGAACTTGCTAACGCTAATGAATTTAAAAAATATTTTAAAGGGATTAGTATCAGTGCTTCTAACTTTTCAAAGGATTTAATGATGCTCCTAAATATGGCAAATGCAAAAATAGAGATTGTATATAGCTATGAAACTTCAGGAACGAATTCTACAACTACAGAAACTCGTAAAAATCGTTATGAACTTTCACTGAACGGCATTACAGTAAATCTATTTAACAATTCAGGAGAGAGTTTAACTGATAGCAGTAAAATATATCTCAGTGGAGCTTTAGGACAAACAGCTTCTATTACTATTTCGGATACAGATATTGCTCATATTAAGTCGCAAAAACTAATGGTAACCGATGCGAGTTTATTGTTATATGTGGATAATTCAGTAAGCTATACAAAAGAGCCTGAACGCCTCTTTATCTATAACACCCAAACAGGAGCTGTGCTTGTAGATTATCAGTACGACCCAACATCAAATGCTGATTCGTCTACTTATTCATATCTCTATCACCTAGGAAAATTGCAAAAAGAAAACGGGAAAGGAGCTTTTTACCAATTGAGGATTACCAATCATATTTTAAATCTGGTTAATGAAATAGGGACAAATGTACCTTTAGGGATAGTAGTAGCTTCTAATGTGAAAAACACTAACTTAGGAGCATATTTGAGAAACACTAATACAAAAGGAAAAATACCATTTTCAGCAGTGGTTACTCCTTTGGGTACTGTTATAAAAGATGTAAAATTGCGTATCAGCTACACTCAACCTAAATAGTGATGGATTTAAGAGATCAGTTAAAATCACTTTTCCCTGACCATATAGAAGAGGAGATACCTCAAGAAGCTCCTTCTAATATTTGGTTGCAGGAAGAGCCTTTACTATGCAAATACGAAAAACGCAAAGGAAAACCCGTAACCGTAATTGAGGGCTATAATGGCGCAGAAGCCGATTTTAAGATTTTGGCTAAAGAACTTAAAACGTACCTTGGCGTAGGGGGAACTGTGAAAAACGATACTATCCTCATACAAGGTGATTACCGCGACACTATTATGCAACTTCTCAAAAAAAAAGGGTTTAAGGTGAAGCGCAGAGGCGGTTGAAAACAATTGACAATTCATAATTAACAAATTAGTAATATGAAATTATTAGAAGGAAAAACAGCTATTATCACTGGTGCCAGTAGAGGCATTGGGTGTGGTATAGCCAAAGTATTTGCTTCCCACGGGGCAAACATTGCTTTTTCGTACAGTTCATCAGTGGATGCTGCAATGGCATTAGAGAAAGAATTAGCTACAAAAGGTGTGAAAGTAAAAGGCTACCAAAGCGATGCTTCTAACTTCGCACAGTCGCAAGAATTTGTAGATGTCGTAGTAGCCGAATTTGGCATAGTTGATATTCTAGTAAACAACGCAGGTATCACTAAAGACAACCTACTGATGCGCATTAGTGAAGAAGATTTTGATAAGGTAATAGAAGTAAATCTCAAATCGGTGTTTAATATGACCAAAGCGGTACAGCGCATTATGCTTAAACAACGTAAAGGTTCTATTATCAATATGAGTAGTGTGGTGGGCGTGAAAGGCAATGCTGGACAGTCAAACTATGCGGCTTCTAAAGCGGGAATTATCGGCTTTACCAAATCGATTGCCTTAGAGTTAGGTTCTCGAAATATTCGTTGCAATGCTATCGCTCCAGGCTTTATAGAAACCGAAATGACGGCTGTACTTGACGAAAAAGTAGTACAAAGCTGGCGTGATGCTATCCCTCTAAAACGTGGCGGACAACCTGAAGATGTAGCGAATGCTTGTGTGTTTTTAGCCTCTGATATGTCGGCTTACATCACAGGGCAAGTGCTCAATGTTGATGGAGGAATGCTCACATAATTTTGTTATATCAGAAAAACTTTTTACTTTTGCCGAATGTTAATAAAAAAATATATCATCATCGGTCTTCTGACTGTGCTCTTTACTTCGTGTGGAGAGTATCAAAAGGCCTTGAAATCAAAAGAAGGAAGCGTAAAATACACTGAGGCTGAAAAGCTATATAAGGCTAAAAAATATAAAAAAGCGACACGCCTTTTTGAACAAATAGCTTCAGAATATGCGGGTAAGCCACAAGGAGAACGTATTTATTATATGTTTGGAGATTCTTACTATCAGCTAAAACAATACAGTTTGGCGTCTTATCAGTTTGAACGACTTCAGAAATTATATCCTCGTAGCGAAAAAGCTACAGAGTCGGCTTTCTTAGAAGCAAAATCGCTTTACTTGGAAACTCCTAAATATAGTGTAGACCAAACTTATACCTATCAGGCTCTTGAGAAATTACAATACTTTTTGGATAGATATTCTGATAGTGAATATGCTAAAGAAGCTAACGAGTTAGCCTTAGACTTGGTGACTCGCTTAGAGAAAAAAGAGTTTGAAATAGCTAAACAATACGACCAAATACGCGACTATCAAGCAGCAATGAAATCGTTAGACAATTTTTTGACTAATAACCCAGGTAGTGCTTTTAGAGAAGATGCGTTGTACACGCGCTTGCATTCAGCTTACGAGTGGGCTATCAATAGTATAGAGACTAAAAAAGAGGAACGCCTCAATACCGCTAAAGAAGCTTACGACAACTTATTGCGTGCCTATCCTGAAACTAAATACAAGAAGGAAGCAGAGAATATGCTTGCTAAAATAAACACATCATTAAAAAGTTTTATATCACAAAAATAACTACATTATGGATTTTAAGAAAATAGATGCTCCTACCACTACTGTTACTTATAACAAATCGGCTATAGAAGCACCTACGGGTAATATTTATGAAGCTATTTCTATTATTGCTAAGAGAGCTAACCAAATAAATGCCGAAATTAAAAAGGAATTGGTAGAAAAATTAGAGGCTTTCGCTACTAATAATGATAGCTTGGAGGAAATCTTTGAGAATAAAGAGCAAATAGAGGTATCTCGCTTTTATGAGCGTCTACCTAAACCACAAGCTATTGCTGTAAAAGAATGGCTTGAAGGTAAGATTTATTACCGTGAAGCCGAATAGAATTGGGTATTTATAGATTATTTGTTAGGCTTTAAGCAGTAAGCATCCGCTTGCCGTTTAGAGCCTTTTTTAATTATATTTCTAAATTATGAATATAGTACTTGGTATCACTGCGGGTATAGCGGCTTATAAAACACCTCAATTAGTGCGCTTGCTCACCAAAAATGGGCACAATGTAAAAGTAATTCTCACTGAGAATGCAAAAGAGTTTGTAACACCTCTTACCCTTAGTACAGTATCTAAAAACCCTGTACTCACAAGTTTTTCCTCTCCCGAGGGCGATTGGCATAGCCACGTGGAGTTAGCACTCTGGGCAGATGCAATGCTCATCGCTCCTGCTACTGCCAATACGCTTGCTAAAATGGCACACGGCGTATGCGACAATCTGCTGTTGGCGACTTATTTTTCAGCGAAAACTCCCGTGTTTGTCGCTCCTGCAATGGATTTAGATATGTACGCTCATCCTACGGTTGCCGAGAATTTAGCAAAATTAGCATCCTATGGTAATCATATCATTCCTGCTACTTATGGTGAACTTGCTAGCGGACTTGTAGGGCAAGGGCGTATGGCTGAGCCCGAAGATATAGTGCTGTTTATAGAGAACACACTCTCCGAAAATCTTCCTCTTAAGGGTAAAAAAATACTTATCACAGCAGGGCCTACTTATGAGGCTATCGACCCCGTGCGATTTATAGGAAACTTCTCCTCTGGGAAAATGGGGATTGCTCTTGCTAATGAAGCCGTACGACAAGGCACTGAGGTGCATTTAATATTAGGCCCTTCTTCGGAAAAGAATATTCACTCACAAATTCACTTGCATAGGGTGGTAAGCGCTCAGCAAATGTACGAAGCTACTGTAACCGAATTCTCTACTTGTGATATCGCTATCCTCGCTGCAGCTGTAGCTGACTATACGCCTGAAACTGTAGCCCCCGAAAAAATTAAAAAGAAAGGCGGTAATCTTAGCCTAACCTTAGTACCTACGGTCGATATATTGGCATCTTTGGGTAAAATCAAAACTACCCAAACGCTTATAGGTTTTGCCTTAGAAACTGAAAATGAGGTAGCTAATGCCCAAACCAAATTGGAGAAAAAGAACTTAAATGGCATTGTTCTCAACTCGTTGCGCGATGCAGGAGCGGGTTTTGGTACTGATACCAATAAAGTTACTTTTATTACTAAAGAAAAACAAATCAGTTTTCCTTTAAAAACTAAAGAAGAAGTCGCTAAAGATATTTTGACGCAAATATTTGGCATTCTTATAGAAAAGTAATATCTTTGTACTTTCAATCTTATAAAAATAAAAATAAATGAAAGCATACATCTTCCCAGGTCAAGGAGCCCAATTTGTAGGTATGGGGCTTGATTTATACGAAAAATCTGCTGAAGCCAAAGCTCTTTTTGAAGTAGCTAATGGCATTCTCGGCTTCTCCATTACTGATATAATGTTCAGCGGTACTGATGAAGACCTCAAACAAACCAAAGTTACCCAGCCTGCTATCTTCTTGCACTCAGTAATCCTTAGCAAAGTACTCGGTAAAAATTTTGCTCCTCAAATGGTTGCAGGACATTCATTAGGTGAATTTTCTGCTTTAGTAGCCAATGAAGTCCTCTCATTTGAAGATGGTTTGCAATTAGTAGCCAAACGTGCTACCGCTATGCAAAAGGCTTGCGAATTACAACCTGGTACAATGGCTGCCGTATTAGGCTTAGACGATAGTAAGGTTGAAGAACTTTGTGCAACAGTTGACGGAATTGTAACCCCTGCCAACTATAATTGCCCAGGTCAGTTGGTGATTTCAGGTGAACTCAAAGCTGTAGAAGCAGCTTGCGAAAAGATGAAAGAAGCAGGTGCTAAGCGTGCTCTTGTATTGCCTGTAGGTGGAGCTTTTCACTCAGTACTGATGAAACCTGCCGAAGAAGAATTGGCAGCAGCGATTGAGCAAACGACTTTCCATAAACCACTTTGTCCAGTATACCAAAATGTAACTACTACGGCTGTAAGCAATGAAGCTAACATTAAAAAGAACCTCATCAAGCAACTTACTGCTCCTGTGAAATGGACACAAAGTGTACAACAGATGATTGCTGATGGTGCTACCGAATTTATTGAAGTAGGACCTGGCAAAGTGCTACAAGGCTTGGTGAAGAAAATAAACAAAGAGGCAGTGGTAGCTTCGGCAGAAATATGATACAAGTAGAAAATTTACATAAATCTTTTAATGGAACTGAAGTGCTCAAAGGTATTTCTACTACTTTTGAAAAAGGTAAAACGAATCTGATTATCGGGCAAAGTGGTTCAGGTAAAACTGTGTTCCTCAAATCACTTTTAGGTCTTTTTACCCCTGATTCAGGCGACATTATTTACGATGGAGTGAAGTATGCTGATATGAAACGCAAAGAACGAGTAGCCTTGCGTCAAAAAATGGGAATGGTATTCCAAGGGAGCGCTTTATTCGACTCTATGACAGTGCTCGAGAATGTGATGTTCCCTTTGAAGATGTTTTCTCAGAAAACACCTGAGGAAATACGTGAGCGTGCTAATATAGTATTGAGTCGTGTAAACTTAGTAAATGCTGATGATAAATTACCATCAGAAATTTCTGGAGGTATGCAGAAACGGGTAGCTATTGCTCGTGCGATTGTAAACCAACCCAACTATCTGTTTTGTGATGAACCTAACTCAGGGCTAGACCCTAAGACCTCTATTGTGATAGACAACCTCATTCAGGAAATTACCGAAGAATTTAACATCACCACCGTAATCAATACTCACGATATGAACTCAGTAATGGAAATAGGGGCTAAGATTGTATTCCTAAAAAATGGTTATAAAGAATGGGAAGGCACTAAAGAAACTATTTTCCGCACCGATAACGAAGTAGTTACTGACTTTGTGTATTCATCGGAGCTGTTTAAGAAGGTAAGGAAAGCTTATTTAGAAGAACACGAGGATTAGATTAATAATTAAAATTCTAAAAAGCTACCTATAAAGTTTATAGGTAGCTTTTTTATTATTAGAGAATTAAGGTAAATTATATTCTAAATCTCACTTAAAAAGAAAAGCTCTCCTTGGAGAAAGGAAAGCTTTCATTGGTTTACTATAAACCCGTGTAAAAATATTTACACAAAACAACACAACTAAATCTTATGAAGCGGTCTGGACGGGACTCGAACCCGCGACCCCATGCGTGACAGGCATGTATTCTAACCAGCTGAACTACCAGACCTTCAGTAAATTTGTGCAATTCATTTCTTCATTGCGGTTGCAAAGGTACTACTTTTTTTATTACTTGCAAATTTTTAGAGCGTTTTTTTAAACTTTTTTTAATCTTCCTTCATAATATATCTGATAATAAACATATTAAAGTATTAGATATTAAAGGTTGTATTGGCTGTTTTTAGATGTAATTCCACTGCTTTACTATCGGTAAGGCTTGTAATATAACAAGTAATACCCATCACTTTGTCATATAACGAGCCATTTTTGCGATACTTTTCAGGTAGCTTTTTAAGCAAAAGTTTATCAAATGATGTTTCACGTCCGTTTTCTTGATTGATAATAGCTGTAAAAAAGATATCTAATAAATATTGTAAAACCACATAGCCCGACACTTCTTTTTCTACTACCTCATCGGATTGATATATACGTTCCACACTACAATCTATTACATCAGTGATTTGGTGGCGATATTTACTATCATATAAAAGCGACTGGTGAAATTCTCCTGCCAAGATTGCATCTTCATTTTGCAGGAAAATATCAGTAGCATCTTGTATCAAAGCTCCTATAGCAACTGCACGCAAATAAGCAATACGTTCTTCTTTAGTTTGTAGTTTGCTATATTTATGAGTATTTATCTTATCTGAGATGATACCACCTAAATACTCTAAGGCTACATCTTCACTTATAAGCCCTAAGTTGATACCGTCTTCAAAGTCTATAATAGTATAACAGATATCGTCGGCTGCCTCTACCAAGAAAGCTAAGGGGTGACGTGCATAACGCAATTCACCATTTACACTATTAGATTTTAGTCCTAAAGTTTCAGCCACTTCTTTGAAGAATTTTTTATCGCCTTGAAAAAAACCATATTTCTTATCAGCTATATGGTCAGTAGGACGTACAGGTAATGATTCTTTAGGATACTTAGTAAAAGCTCCTAAGGTAGCATAAGTAAGCCTTAAACCTCCCTCTGCTCCCAAACGTGTTTCGTTAAGGATTCTAAAGCCATTGGCATTCCCTTCAAAACTACACAAATCAGCATACTCGGCTTCTGTGAGTAAATGTTTGATAGCAGTTCCTTTTTTGAATTGAAAAAACTCTCCTATAGCCTTTTCACCACTGTGTCCAAAAGGTGGATTACCAATATCGTGTGCTACCGCAGCTGCTGCAATAATGGCTCCAAAATCATTAGTTTGGTAACCCAATTCGCGCAAGTGAGGATATTTAGTGAGCACATGTTTACCCACAGCACGCCCCAAACTACGCCCCACTACCGACACCTCAATACTATGTGTAAGACGTGTGTGTACAAAACTTGTTTTTGAAAGCGGAATTACCTGTGTTTTGTCTTGCAAGCTACGAAAAGCACTTGAAAAGACCACACGGTCATAATCCATATCAAAACTGAGTCGTGTTTCATCTTCATTTTTTCGCAAACGAAGACTAGTATCACCATATTTATTAAGAGAGAGTAAGTTTTCCCAAAGCATTTTTATTGTTTATTTAAGGTACGGGGTCATAGCCACTTCCTCCCCAAGGGTGGCAACTACATATACGCTTAATAGCCAACCAGCCTCCTTTAAAAAAACCGTACTTTTGCAAGGCTTCTAAAGTGTATTGCGAGCAGGTAGGGGTATACCTGCACGTAGGAGGCTTAAGTGGCGAAATGGCTACTTGATAAAAGCGCACTAAATAAATGAAAAGATACTTCATTTCATTAGTTATTAGTCAGTAGTTATTAGCCGTTAGTTTTCTAACTACTAACAACCAATTTCTAACTACTACTTAGTAAATCGTTCAATTACTTCGTTGCTTACACCAGTATTAGAGAAGCCTCCATCGTGGAAGAGGTTTTGCATTGTTACTTTACGAGTAAGATCGGAGAAGAGAGATACCGTATAATTGGCACAATCTTGAGCGGTGGCATTACCCAGTGGTGACATAGCATCGGCATAGGCAATAAAACCGTCAAAACCTTTTACGCCTTGTCCTGCAGTAGTAGCGGTAGGTGATTGTGAAATGGTATTCACACGCACTTTCTTGTCTTTACCAAAGAAATAGCCAAAACTACGCGCAATAGATTCTAAGTAAGCTTTGTTATCAGCCATATCGTTATAATCAGGGAAGGTGCGTTGTGCTGCCATATAAGTAAGGGCAACAATACTACCCCACTCGTTCATTGCATCATTCTTATAAAGCACTTGGCATACTTTGTGAAAAGAAAGTGCTGAAACGTCCCAACCTTTTTCAGTGTTCACATAGTTAGACTCGGTATAAGGAATGTTTTTGCGTACATTTACCGACATACCAATGGAATGTAATACAAAGTCCAACTTACCTCCTAAAATCTCCATAGCTTTGGTTACCAAGTTTTGGAGATCGTCCATATTGGTAGCATCGGCAGGAATGATTTCAGAGCCTGTTTTTTCAGCTAAGTTTTTTATTTGTCCCATACGCATTGCTACGGGAGCATTGGTAAGTACAAACTTACCGCCTTCTTCGTGTACACGTTCTGCTGTTTTCCAAGCAATAGAATTTTCGTCTAAGGCACCAAAGATGATACCTTTTTTTCCTTTTAATAAATTATACATAATTTTTTCTTTTATAAAATGAATTTTGTTCCTATGGGGCAAATGTACAAAATATTTCTGTATAAATAAAAAGCTACCTGACATTTTAGGTAGCTTTCTATCTGTATGCAATAAGTGTATTACTTTTCAAACGCTTTTAAAGCATTGATAATAATAGCAATACACTCTCTTAATTCCGTTTCATTCATTACCAATGGCGGAGCAAATCTAATGATATTGCCGTGAGTAGGTTTAGCGAGTAAACCATTATCGCGCATCTTTAGACAGATATTCCAAGCAGTGTCACTCTCTTCTGTATCGTTGATAACCACCGCATTTAGGAGCCCTTTACCACGTACTAAGGTAGCTATTTTTGAGATTTTGATATAGTCGCCGATTTCTTTGCGAAAAATCTCACCCAAACGAGCGGCATTTTCAGCCAAACGTTCATCTTTTACTACCTGTAAGGCTTCAATTGCTACGGCTGCTGCCAAGGGATTGCCTCCAAAAGTACTACCGTGTTGTCCAGCTTTAATCACGTGCATAATACGGTCATCGGCGAGGACAGCACTTACGGGATACACCCCACCACTAAGAGCTTTCCCCAGTACCAATATATCAGGTTTTACATTCTCGTGGTCTACTGCCAAACGTTTTCCGGTACGCGCTACTCCTGTTTGTACCTCATCGGCGATAAATAGCGCATTATACTTTTCGCATAAGGCTTTTGCTCCGCTTAAATACCCCTCGGAAGGGACGTATACGCCAGCTTCACCTTGTATAGGTTCTACTAAAAAGCCTGCTACTGTTGCTTTATTATCAGCAAGAACTTGTTCCAAAGCAACTAAATCGTTGTAAGGAACGGAAACAAAACCAGGTGTATAAGGACCAAAGTTCTTGCGCGCATTTTTATCAGATGAAAAAGATACAACTGTAGTGGTACGCCCGTGGAAGTTCTGGTCGCATACAATGATGATGGCAGCACTTTCAGGTACCCCTTTCTGTTCGTACGCCCATTTGCGACATATTTTAATAGCTGTTTCTACCGCTTCAGCCCCTGTATTCATCGGGAGGACTTTCTCGAAGCCAAAATACTCGGTTACGTACTTTTCATACACTCCGAGCTTATCGTTGTAAAAAGCGCGAGAAGTGAGTGTAAGAGTTTGCGCTTGGTCAGTAAGCGCTTTAATGATACGTGGGTGGCAATGGCCTTGGTTTACGGCAGAGTAAGACGAAAGGAAATCGTAGTAGCGTTTGCCTTCGACATCCCACACATATACCCCTTGCCCTTTGCTGAGCACTACGGGTAGCGGGTGATAGTTATGTGCACCGTACTGATTTTCGAGTGCCATTGCTTGTTCTGAGGTTAATTTATGTGTTATCATATATTTTGTTATATACTTTTAAAGAAAAAAAAATAATATTCATCTTATCACAAAGTTATATTCTCATATTTACCTTGTCTAATAGTAATTTTTCTATCCACAAAAACTTAGGCAAAGATACAACAATAAATTAAATAATCCTATACATTCATATAAAAAAAGAAGTTTGACACCTAAATCCTTTTTATATGAAACCGTTTATATCGTTTTATATTTGTAGTATTTTTCTTCTCACAGAAATAATTTTGTAGTATTTCTTACTTTTGAACGATAATCTTATTACAGTATTAATTATTGATTTTCTTTGTATTAACATTAAATTTTATATTTATAGTAAAAGATTTCTCGTAAAAATTTCTTTTTTTAAAAAATAATATTATACCTTTGCCCTCATTGAAATACCATAAATTATGACAGATACAGTATTACAACCGAAAGGTACAGATGTAAAAACAGATATAAATACACAACTAACTGGTGCGCAACTACAACAAATGCTTGACGCTCACTGTCAAGATATGAAACAAGGAATGCCAGGATTCCTCTTCTATGGAATTTTGAGTAGTTCTGATGGTTCTATCTTAAGCAAAGCTTCTGCCAATGAAGAAGCTTCAAAGATAGTTGAACAAGGTTCTGCCTTTCATCTTACTATTATTGATCAAGTGAAGAAAGTGATAGATAGCAATGATACCTTAGAAAAGTCGGAGTTAGATTATATCCTTATTGAAACAGACAAAATCACATTTATGTTAATGATTTCAGCTTTAGGAAAGTTCTTTTCTATCACCGCTTTAGATAGAGCTAAATCAAACGTTGGTATCTCAAGAGCTTTACTTTACAAGTGCAAAAGAGAATTTGGAACCCTATTAGACGACTTTTTTTAGTATTTCCTTTAACAGAAGAAATTATAAGAGCACAAAGCAAACAACCTGCTTTGTGCTCTTTTTATATTAGTCAGAATATAAAACTTTTCATAAGATTTCATTGAGCACATCTTCACAGCTCTTACAGTATGTTCTCATCTATGAGAATATGAGAATACTACTACGAAAGCATCGCATACTATAAAAGAGAAGCTAATTTTAACCTGTTGTCTTATTTTAGTAAAGTACAACATATTTTTGTAAAAACAAAAAAGCACAAATTCGGAGTGCCCAAATTTGTGCTCTGAAGATATTATTTAATATCTATTTTTTAGAGGTGTTCATCTAATGCTCCAGCAAGGGATCTGCTTCTTTCAACTAAAGTTCTAGCTATTGCTATATTAGCTTTGGCTCTATCTAAGGCTAAGAGAATAAAATATTTCCCTGAATTTGAAACCCCAATCACATTAGTAACTTTATCAGTTTCGATAAGAATACTATGTGTTTCTTTAACTCCTAATGATTCACTTGAAGTAACCACTTTTTTCACTTGCTCTACAATAGTTGAGAAAAAGGGAGAGACTTCGTTTGCAATTTTTGAAATTTCTGGATTAGCTGAAGAACTTCCTATGATAGTTCCATCAGCGCAATTGAGAATTCCACAAAAGATGAAGCCTGGCAAATTAGCTTTCATATCTAAGCAGAGCTTGTTAACTGCTTCTTGTAATTCTTTACCTGTCATAAACTTGATTTTTTTATATGTTATTTTGATGCAAATATATGTATAATATATACAAGTATTTCTTTTTTAACATTATTTAATGCTTTTTGTGTATACTTTAAGTTTTTTAACTTGTATTATTGTGAAATAAAACAGAAAAATAAAAGCGTTAATATATCATCACAGCTCCTACGGTAGCATTGCTGGTCTCATCGATGAGGATAGCACTACCCATTGGAGGATTGCTTTGGAAAGCGTCGTATACTAATGGAGAAGCCGTTTTAAGTCGGATTTTTGCGATTTCATTGAGTTTTACACTTTCTACGCCTTCAGTTCGGTTGAGGGTATTGACGTCTATTTTATACTCTATTTCTTTCACAATTGCTTTTACAAGTTTACTACGCTGTTGCAACAAGTATTTATTACCTTCGCGCAATTCGCGTTTATCCATCCAGCATACAATAGCCTCGATATCTTGCCCTTGCTGAGGCTCTGCTCCTTGTTTGGCAAAGTAGTCGCCACGAGAAATATCGATATCGTCTTCGATGTGTAGTACTACTGGATCACCTGCCTTTGCTTCTGCAACTTCTTCGCCGTTATACTCTATCTTACTGAGTTTTGTAGTAATCCCTTCTGGTTCTACTATTATCGCATCACCTTTGCGATAAGTGCCCGAAATGACTTCTCCCGCATAACCGCGGTAATCGTGTAAAGCTTCGGTTTGTGGGCGTATTACATACTGCACCTGAAAACGAGGTTGGTCATAGTTGTCTTTGCTAATTTCTACAGTTTCCAAAAAGTCTAAAAGCGAATTACCTTTGTACCAAGGCATTGCCTCAGTGGTATTCACGATATTATCGCCTACAAAAGCCGAAATAGGGAAATAGTGCACGCTCTTCAATCCTAAACGTTTGGCAATCTCTTCGTACTCTTGCTTGATATTGTTAAACACCTCTTCGCTATAACCTACCAAGTCCATTTTGTTTACGGCTACCACTACCTCTGGGATATTGAGCAGGGAGGCGATGATTGAATGGCGACGAGTTTGTTCGGTTACGCCATTGCGAGCATCTACCAAAATGATTATGAGCTCGGAATTAGAAGCTCCCGTAATCATATTGCGGGTATATTGGGTATGACCAGGAGCATCGGCGATGATAAATTTGCGTTTGGGAGTAGCAAAGTAGCGGTAGGCTACATCAATAGTAATCCCTTGTTCGCGTTCAGCACGGAGCCCGTCGGTGATGATAGCGAGGTCGATACCATCGTCGTTCTTATTTTTTGATTGTTGTTCCAATGCTTCGAGCTGGTCGGCTAAAATACTTTTGCTATCATATAACAATCGACCTATAAGGGTACTTTTACCGTCGTCTACGCTACCTGCGGTGATAAATCGTAATATATTCATTTGCTTTATTTCTGTTGAGTAAATATAATTTGGTGCAAAAGTACAAACTAATTGGCAAATTAGCAAATTTGGAGCTTAGTAAATGGGGTAAATGCTAATAATACCAGAAATGCCAATAATACCAATAATACCACCAAGAGGAATGAACGGGTCGGACTTTTTCAGACGGGTCGGACAGGTCAGAGGAGGAGTTGGAGGATTCGGAAGGAAACGGAAAAGTTCGGAAAGGCGTGTTGAGGTAAAAGGTAAAAAGTAAGAGGTAAAGTGGGTGTCGTTAGCTTATAGGAAGCTTATACGAATCTTGGACGATTGGTATAGAAAGGGTATATAAAAAGTTGATTAACACTATGATACAACAATGATAAAAATGTTAAAAACGGGGTTTCGAGGCGAAAGAAAGAGAAATAGGTGCTAGGCCTTAGGCCATAGGCATTAGGAGGAAGTATGACGGAAAATCGGGAATTAGTGACGGGAAAGGCGAATGAAAAATAGAATTTTGTTATATTGAATTGATGTTATTTAACTCTAAGGGGCGAAAGAAGAACTAATAATAACTCGTATTAAAAGTTTTACTATAAAAAACTTTATTATTAATACCAAATTTTATATTTTTGCCAAAAATAAATCAAAGCTAAAAACAAGCTCATCGCTTAACTGAAATAAGAAAATGAGCCTCTGAAACAATTAAAAGATTATAAGGTAAAAGGTAAAAAAGATGACAAGTGATAAAATGAGAATTGTATTTATGGGGACACCTGACTTTGCGTTGGCGTCGCTAAAAGCATTAGTAGAGAACCATTACAACGTAGTAGGTGTAGTAACGGTAGCCGATAAACCTTCGGGACGCGGACAGAAGCTACACCAGTCGCCCGTAAAACTCTATGCCAAAAGCAAAGGAATACCGGTGTTACAACCCATAAAACTAAAAGATGAAACTTTTGTAAATGCACTGAAAGCCTTACAACCCGATTTGCAAATAGTAGTAGCCTTCCGTATGTTGCCCGAAGTGGTATGGCGATTGCCTAAATACGGCACATTCAATCTGCACGCCTCTCTTTTACCTAACTATCGTGGAGCAGCTCCCATCAACTGGGCAATTATCAACGGGGAAAAGGAAACAGGGGTAACGACTTTCTTTATAGACGAGAAGATTGATACGGGAGCTATTATCGCACAAGAGGTTACACCTATTGAGTCTCACGAAACAGCAGGCACCTTACACGACAAACTAATGTTGCAAGGCGCTGAATTGGTACTAAAAACCGTAGATAGCATTGCAGAAGGGACTTGCACTACCCAACCACAAAACAAGGAAGTAACCTTTGCCGAAGCTCCTAAGATATACAGAGAGACCTGCAAGATAGATTGGCAAGCGGAAGGAATGACAATAGAGCGTTTAGTGAGGGGAATGAGCCCCTACCCTACTGCGTGGACAGCGTTTGTACAAAAAGGAGAAGTGCTAAATGTAAAAGTATATGATGCTCTTTTCGAACCTGTCTCTCATCAATACCCTATTGGGGAACTCTTAGTAGATAAAAAAGGACTGCGTGTAGCTGTAAAAGATGGTTATATAAAGCTATTAGAATTGCAATTACCTGCTAAAAAACGTATGAAGACCACAGACTTGCTAAATGGATTCAGCTTTGATAATACCACAATACTATAATGACGAGTCGTAGCACGATAGGCAATTAAAAAACTTTGGTAAAAATTGATTCTCTAATCAGATAATTGACAAACTGGCTAATTGGCTAATTAAAATATTTATCTCTCCTTCTGTATTAAAACTGTGCAAGCATATTCTCAACCGTTCTTGTCCCGCAGGTACGGTGGGCGCTAAAATCGGTAATACGCCTATGTCTTGGGCTTGTAGTACTTCGGCAAGTGCTTTCACTCGTTCATTGCCTGCTACCACTATGGCTTGAATAGCCGAATCAGAAGGAATAAAACCCTGTATTTTGTATTTGGCAATTTGCGTTTTAAAATACTGTATATTATGATGCAGTTGTTCTATTGATTTAGTTGTCTGTAAGGTCTCATACCCTGCCCTAATAGTTGCCACACTATGTGGACTCATAGCAGTAGTATATATGAAAGAGCGTGAAAAGTTCACTAAATACTGTATCACCTCATTTGAAGCTAAGACAGCTGCTCCGTGTGCTCCTAAGCCTTTCCCGAAGGTAACGATGCGGGCAAAAATTTCTTCTTCTAACCCCAATGCTTGCACCAACCCAGAGCCGTGTTTGCCAAATACTCCTATGGCGTGAGCTTCGTCTACCGCTATATAAGCCCCATACTGCTTTGCTAATGTTACCAAACGCACCAAATCAGGACTATCACCGTCCATTGAAAAAACTGTTTCAGTAACGATGAGCACCGTTTTATCAGGGGTAGCAAACTTCTTTAAGAGCTTTTCTAAATCGTCTAAATCATTATGTTTAAACTTATAGGAATTGGCTAAACTCAGTGAAATACCGTCGCGTATAGAAGCGTGGCTGTAACTATCGTATAAGATAATATCACCTCGCCCTACGATGCAGGAGAAGAATCCCACATTGGCGTCATAGCCCGAATTGTACAAAAGAGCTGTTTCAGCCTTATGAAAATGAGCTATATAGCTTTCGGTTTCGGAAAAGATAGGCAAGTTACCTGAAAGCAATCGCGAGCCTGTAGCCCCGTGAGGTGCCGTTTGCTGAGGGAGTAATTGAGAGATACGTTTAGTAATTTCAGAATTTGTACTGAATCCTATATAATCATTGGAGTAGAAATCGATAGCAAAATGGCGTTGTTTAAGAGAGCGGAGAGCGTTGTGAGCCTCACGTTCAGCTAATTTTTCTTTGATGTGTTTCATATTGAATATTCTTTTATTCTTTCTCCTTTACGGGAAAGAAAAAGGCTCTGGGACGAGCTTTAAAGGCTCTCCATACACAACGACCTAAATATTTTAGTTCTGAAGCAGGGACTTCGCGAGAGCGTAGGGCTATCCATAGAGAGAGACCAAAACTCACAATAAAGTTACCTAAACCGATGATGCCTATCCCTAAGATACACCAAAAAATATTCTCTAAGCTAATGATAAAATTCATACCATACAAGCCGTAAGCTAAATTACCACTGGCAAAGGTGATGTGGCGTATATCGATGGGCAAGCCGAAGAAATGACCTATTGCCCACGCACTTCCCATAAAGACTCCAAACCAAATATTTGAGACGACACTCGGCCACTTTTGTTGCATCCAGTTAGCAACGCGTTGCATACGTACTTTACCAAAGAAGCCTTTAAGAAAGGGGTGTTCGGAAAGACGATAATAGAAGTTGTTAAAATTGTTTACACTAGCTACGTTACCTGCTATAATACCCGATAAGAACAGAAATATCCCTGCAATACAAGCGTGCAAAAATACAGGGGTGTGCCATATATTTAGGTCTTCCAAGAGATGTAAACTCTTTTTGGTAGCGATATTGTAACCACTGAGATAACTCATTCCTATCGCCAAAAGCATAGACACAGGAAAAGCACCAAACACATTACCCACAAAGGCGATGAACTGCGAACGGAACAAACGCGTAAAGAGTGCTGAGAATTCGGTGTAATGTTTCTGTTTTTCCTTATTGTTATCGTTGTCGCTGAGGCTCTCTAAAGTCTTTGCAATCGTAGAAGCCGTCATCGCAGGTTGCTTGGTAGCCAAAGTAGACCCTGTGAGGTAGATGAGCACAAAACCAATAGCGTAGTTAAAACTGTAGTTCAGTGCACGGAAAAAATCACTTTGGTCGGGTTGCATCGACATATAGAGTTTTACCAAACACATAAACCCCACGATAACCCCACCCCACAAAGCTGTTTTAAGCATCTTGAAGTACTCACCGGTAGTAGAAGTAATATAGTGTTCACCCGTCTTTCCGGTATAGTTCGTAATCTCGTAGGTGATGTTATAAACACTATCATCTATCAGCTTTCGAATATTGTTCTTCTTAGAATTAGTTTTCACCATATCTAAGTAGAAGGCAATCGTTTTTTCACATTTATCAGCTTCTTTCTCTATAAACAGGTAGTTATAGAGTCGCTTGATGCGTTTTATTTGCTGACGAATGAGCAAAAGAGTTTGGTTCACACTGAAACTCACCCCATATTTAGAAGTATTGGCATCAGCTTTGTTTACGAAATCCTCACACTGACCAGCTAGAATATTCAGCTGTTTGTAATCGAGTTCGTGGTCTTGTATATATAGATAAGGGTTATCTTCCTTGGAAAGAGTGCGTGCAAGATTGTTCAGCTCATCGTCGAGAGCGATAAAGGGGCTGTTGAGATGAGCATATTCAGGCACCATACGGCGCACATCAGTTTGCAAGGCGAGCCCTCCCATACGTTGAGAGAGAATCATTATCGCCAAAAGGATTTGCTTGGAAGTAGTTTTGCCCTCACTATCCTCATAGAAAGTAGATACAGCAAGAATTTCAAAGAGTTCTTTCCAGTTATCTAAAGGAATTTGATGTACCCATTTCACATCGGAAGGACGGTAGAAGAGTTGGTTGAGTACGTATTGTATATTCTCTTCCGAAGGCTGGTCGGGCAAAAGCTGACGACTGATACGGCGACGCAGTTCTTTGAAGAAAGAAACACTGTTCAGCAGACCTGCGTCAGTAAAAAGAATTACTTTTTGTTTATTAGCAAATACGTTGTGGAGCTTTTCCTTGAAGAAAGCGATGCACTCGGGTTTGTGTTTGATTTCAGCGATGAGTTCATCGATATTGAGGGGAGACTTTTTATTTTTACTTTTGCGACGAAAGTAGTTCACTACATCAAACACGAAGTCAATATCTTCATAGTCTGATGAGTGCATATAAGTCTCAAAGATTTCATAAATAGATTTATATTCTTTTGCGAATCGTAACATATCTTACAATAAATAATTAAAAATTGATAATTTAGAATGGTGCAAAGGTACGAAAAAATTGTCAATCTGCTAATTTGTTAATTAAAAAAGGCTGCCCGAGTAGGACAGCCTTTTAAGTTCTTATCTTTTATTTTTCAACTTATTAGAAGTTGTATCGTACGCCAAAGCTAAAGGTACGACCTTCACCAAAGTACACTTGGTTTCTCACATCGATACCTTGATAAGTTTTACTACTATCAGTGGTGTGAATACTTGTATATGATTCAGCGATGTAATAAGTATCTAATAGGTTATAGGCGTGAGCTGAGAAAGTGAGACGTTGCTTATCAGTAAGTTGCCATCTATAAAAAGCAGAAAGGTCAAACAAATGATAAGCAGGTAATTTTATAGCTCCTTTTTCAGCTACTGTTTTTTCAGAAAAAGTACCAATATTCAAATTAGCATATAAATTATCTATATAGCGCCAATCGATATCAAAATTCAAATTCTTAACGGGCAGCACAGTTAATCCCAAAGAAGCTGTTGTTTGAGCTGTTTGTCCTACTTTTGCTTTATCTAAGTATAGTTTGAGCTCTGCAGCCCTACCAACAGGCACCTCATTTCCTTGTAAGTCTATAGCATTACCATTCTCATTCAAAAGAGTTCCTGAGGCATCGCCTTTGTAATACCAGTCACCAAATGAGAACATACCATTTAGTTTTAAGTAATCAGTAATAGTAGCTTTGAAATCTACTTCCACCCCATTGTGTATTTCTTGAACACCCAAAATATTTGCATAGCCTGTATTACTGCCACGTCCTCCTGAAGAACTTCCGAAAGTGTAAGTTTGACGAAGAAATCTATCTTTCCAAGTAGTGTGATAAAGGTTTAAATTACCACTGAAGAATTTAGATTTAAAACCATATCCAGCTTCTACTCCAAATATCTTTTCATTGGTAAGCGAAGGATTTAAATAGTTTAGATTGTTAGGATATACAGCGTTGAAGAAAGGTTGCTTAGAATAATATCCTATGTTAGCATACACATTATGCTGTTCGTTGATATTATAATTCACTCCTCCTTTGATATTATAACCTATCAAGTTTTTAAAACCTGTTTTAGTATACATTACCGAATTAGGATTTGTACTTATAGCGCGTGAAACTCCATCTTTCAAAAAGTTATCAATACGTTGATATGACTGCATAGAGGTAGAACCTTGTAAGAAAGCTGAAAAATGATCGTCAGAGTATTCTAACTGTGAAAAAAGTCCCATCCATTTCACTTCCCCTTCACTACTATAACCTATACGATTTTCAAGAGGTTCTACTTTCTGGAAAGGATTCCAAGAGGGCTTAGTAGATACCGCAGAACGAATTACGGTAGGAGTTGCCAAATTCTTGTTGTTATTTTGTGTATTATCAGTATAACTATCGTTACCCAACAAATCAGTTACTACTTGATAGTGATAACCATAGTAATAACGACCATCAAGCCCCATATTAATAGTGAAGTGATTATTAATCTGGTGTTGCAGGTTGGTAAGGATACCATACCAGTCGTGTGAGTTTACTGAGCCATTTAAGGTAAAACCTTCACCATAACCTGTAAAAGCTCGACCTCCACCTGGATTAGCAATTGTTACGTTCTTTCCTGCTTCTCTTGGGTGTTGCATAGGGAGTAAATCATCTACTGTCTCTCCGTTGTTATAACGCACCACTTTATCGAAATCTATCTGTCCATCATCTTTACGGAAAGAATTTAAATAGTTTTTCTGAAGTGAATAAGTGGTTGTACCACTAGCAGTAGTTTTCGAAGAGATTGAATGTGCCACCCCCGATGAACTTGTTCCCATACCACGTCCTAATGATGCATATACTACAGTACTAAGGGAAGTACTTTCATTGATATTCCAATCCCAATTGAGCATTGCTACTGGTTTGTGATAAACATTTTTCTTAATGGTGTGTTCTTTACCATTTAAGTATCCCCAATCTGAATTATAGCGACGGTTGGGTTTGTCTTCTGAACCATATTTCTGATAATCAGAAATTAGCGGACTTATATTACGTTGGTTATGCCATTGTGGAGCCCCTGTGAAGGTAAATTGGAAACTATGTTTTTTAGAAGGTTCATAACCTAACGCAAAATAGTAGCTATAGCCATCAAACTGAGTACCATCTACATATTTACGTCCTGCATTTTTGCTGAATAACACAGAAGCCGACCAACCAGTAAGACTCTTTCCTGTATTGTAAGAAACCGTACCTTTATATTCTTGATTAGTACCATAGTTGAAAGATATATTTCCTCCTTCTCGCATATCGGAAGCACGCAAAATAAAGTTCATTGTACCACCTACTGATGCAATCGCCAATTTAGATGCTCCAAGCCCACGTTGTACCTGCATTGCGGAAGTTACATCTGAAAGCCCTGTCCAGTTACTGAAGTATACGGTACCACCTTCCATATCATTTACAGGCATACCATTAACCATTACAGCCACATTCCTACTGTCAAAGCCTCGAATATTGATTTTAGAGTCACCAAAGCCTCCTCCGCCTTTGGTGGCGTAGACAGAAGGTGTGCGATTGAGTACTTCAGGAAGCTCTCGTGTACCTAATTTTTCTATAATTTCGGTAGCTTGAATAGTAGATACCGCCACAGGTGTTTTACGTTCTTGTGCAATGTCTAACAAGGTGCTTTTACCTGTTACAATTACCTCTCCTAGGGTTTGTTGGTCGCTTGTAAGGGTAATTCGCACGTGCGCTTTACCATTCACAAGTTTATACGAAACTGTCTTGGTAACATATCCAAGATAAGAGAACTCTAAGGTTCCAGTAGGTGAGTCTACATTCAAGGAATACTTACCGTCCATATCAGTAGAAGCTCCTTTGGTAGTCCCTTTAACCAAAACATTTGCTCCCATTAACGGAGCGTTGTAATCACCATCAATTACTTCACCTGTAATAACTCCTTGCTGTGAGTAAAGCATTGATGTGAGAAAAAGTACGGCTACATTTAAAAACCAGCTTTTCATTATATTAGTTAAATTAGTTACGAATGGTTATGGTCAGTAGTGAGCTAAGTAGTACTATTTTATTCGGAGCAAAGTTACTAACTTTTTTGATATCCCCCAACAGATTTGTCAAAATATTTTCTAACATATTTATTAACAAGGATTTTACCTACACATAAAGTACTAAGTACAAGTATGTTGTACGCTTTAAGTTATATATACAACAAAAATAAAGTGTTAAATTTTAACTATTTTTTAATCTTTTGTAGTAGATTTGCGCTCTAAACCGAGCTTATACAGCAATGAATAGACAAAAGAAACATACCCAAGCCTTTATTTTGGTAGCACTTTTATTCTTACTTTTTGGAGGTTTAACAGTGCTCATACAGCTTTTATTACCTCATCTTCGTGATGTGTTTCAGTTGCATTATTCCGATGCAGCCTATATTCTTCTATCTTTCTTCTTGTCTTACTTATTTTTTTCTATCCCTGCAGGTTTTATTCTCACTAAAATAGGCTATCAGCGGGGTATTATCTTAGGTCTTTTGCTCATCTCTTTGGGCGCTTTGCTCTTCTATCCTGCTGCCGGGGAACGTTTATATTGGGTATTTTTAACTGCTATCTTCGTATTAGGCTGTGGCGTTACTTTCCTCCAAGTGGCTATGAACTCTTATATAGTGATTCTAGGCGACGAAGCCACTACACCTCGCCAGCTCACTTTCTCTCAAGCTTTCAACGCCATAGGCACTACTATTGCTCCTATATTTGGAGCCACTTACTTACTGAGCAACGAAATAAAAAAAGAAGCTGAAATAGAAGCCTTAGACACTACAGATAAGCTTATTTATTTCCGTGAAGAAGCCTTTTCAATACAATTACCTTTTTTCTATATAGCCTTATGGGCACTTGCTTTAGCATTTGTTTTTGCAGTAGTTAAATTACCTTATGCTTATAGAATAAAAGAAGAAGTAAATAAAGACAGTTATTGGAATCTTCTCAAGAAAACTCCCTTACTGTTGGGGGCTATAGGTATCTTCTTGTATGTAGGTGCTGAAGTAGTGATAGGAAGTTATGCAGTAAACTACTTCATCAATATGAACATCACTAAGGATATTTTAGAGAGCCCTTTTATGTGCTTTATTGTAGAAACGCTTGGCTCATTGGCGGGAAAACCTCATCTAACCTCAGCCGACCCCAAGGCTATTATAGCTGTTTTTCTCACTTTCTACTGGGGAGGTGCTATGTTAGGACGCTTTATCAGTGTTTATCTCATCAAGTGGATTGCTCCCGCCAAAGTTCTCATTGCTTTTGCTATAGTTGCCATCTCTCTTATTTTGTTTTCTATCAATACCGGTGGTTTGCTCTCAATGTGGACTTTATTAAGTATCGGCCTCTTCAACTCTATGATGTTTCCCACTATCTTTGCGCTTGCTTGTGAAGGGATAGACGAACTCAAAACTCAAGCTTCAGGTATCCTTTGTACGATGATTGTCGGTGGCGGACTCTTGCCTATTCTGTACGGTTTCCTTACCGACTATATAGGTTTCCGCTTAGCATTCCTCACCTTAGTAGTTTGCTACGGTTATATCGCTTTCTTTGGTTTTTACAAAAACAATAAATAATCATCAATGATAATAAACAATTGATAATTAACAAAAAAAAATCAGCTAATTTACTTTCACAAATTAGCTGATTTTTTTCAATACATTATAAATTCCCAAAAGTGCTACTATCCTTATTCCTTCATAAACTAATGGAGTTGATAGGTTTGCGAGTTTTATCTTGGTATCGTGTTTTGAAGCAAGTATATCGTTATCGATAAAATACACAAAAGGAGAGGGAACTTTCCATACAATAAGCTCTATAATATAAAACAGAAGAAATACATAAAATAACTGCCAACAATAGTGTAATAGCTTTTTTTTCTCAGTAGCCAAATATAAAACCAAAACACCATTTAGCAGACATAATATAGCAAAAACGCCATTATTATTGAATTGCATCACAGCACTAATCCCCACTAACATTGCTGTTATCACAAGTAAATAACCTATATTCTTGCACAATGCAAGAGCATGCAGATAATCCCTAAACTTTATATTGAGTACCAACAAACGGTCACGTTGTTGCTTATCCTCATTGCTTAAAAGCTCGTAATCTGTTCCCGGTGAAGGCATCATTTCCTTCATTACCTCTTTGAGCAAACGTTCGTCTTTAATCTTTTCGAGGAGTTCAGTAGGATATTTTCCTTGTTCTAAAATCGCTTTGGCACGCGTGATTAATCTTTCTTTATAGGATATTTTTTCAGTGATATTCATTACTATTTCCTTTAACAAAATTTCTACCTAAGAAGCTATTAATATCGTATTGTGTTATAACCTTTGGCAAAATCTATATCATATCTAATTAATAATTATCAATTGTTACTTGCTAATTCCACAAACAGTTCTTCTCCTTCTTTTACTACTTTCGCTACTTTCTTACTGGTAAGACCTTTAATGGCTTTATCCCATTTCTTGTTAGAAAATGCCGTTTGTGTTTTGAGAGCATCTAAAAGCAGTCTTTCTGAGGTTTTTAAAAGCTCAAACACTACTTTTTCGTCTTCCGAAAGCTCTACTTCTTTCTTCTCAGGACGCATTTGTGGGAAGAAAAGCACTTCTTGTATGCTCTCATTATTAGTGAGGAACATTACGAGTCTGTCCATACCGATACCCAAACCTGAAGTAGGTGGCATACCGTATTCAAGAGCACGCAAGAAATCTTGGTCAATGAACATCGCTTCGTCGTCGCCTTTTTCTGAGAGTCGCAATTGCTCTTCAAAGCGCTCACGTTGGTCTATAGGGTCGTTCAATTCCGAATAAGCATTGGCAATCTCCTTACCGCATACCATTAACTCAAAACGTTCAGTAAGGTCGGGGTTGTCGCGGTGTTCTTTGGTCAGTGGCGACATCTCTTTCGGGTAATCGGTAATGAAAGTAGGCTGAATGAAGTTACCTTCACATTTCTCACCAAATATCTCATCTATCAGTTTGCCCTTGCCCATCGCCTCGTCTACTGCAATACCGATAGACTGTGCAAAGGCTCTCAATTCGTCTTCTGTCTTCCCAGTGATGTCAAAGCCTGTGAACTGTTTAATAGCATCAGTCATCGTAAGGCGTGGATAAGGTGCTTTGAAATCTACTGTATGTTTACCAAAGGTCGCCTTAGTAGTACCATTCACGGCTATAGCGCAATGTTCGATTAAGCGTTCAGTGAAGTCCATCATCCAGTGATAATCTTTGTAAGCCACATAAATTTCCATAGCCGTAAACTCAGGATTGTGAGTTCTATCCATACCCTCGTTGCGGAAGTTCTTAGAAAACTCATATACCCCGTCAAAACCTCCTACAATAAGACGTTTTAAGTAAAGTTCATTGGCAATACGCATATACAGCGGAATGTCCAACGCATTGTGATGAGTGATAAACGGACGTGCACTAGCTCCCCCTGGTATAGCTTGTAGTATAGGTGTCTCTACTTCCAAATAACCTGCATCGTTAAAAAACTGACGCATAGCATTGAAGAGTTTAGTGCGCTTGATAAACACTTCTTTCACTTGTGGATTTACTACCAAATCTACATAGCGCATACGGTAGCGTTGTTCAGGATCGGTGAAGGCATCGTGTACTTTACCATCGGCATCTACCTTAGGCATAGGTAGCGGACGTAATACTTTTGAAAGTAGCGTAAAGTTCTTTACCAACACAGTTTTCTCACCCATTTTAGTGATGAAGAGTGTTCCTTCAGCACCTATAAAGTCACCTAAATCCAATAATTTTTTAAACACCTCGTTGTAAAGCGTTTTATCATCAGTAGGGCACATCTCATCGCGGTTGAAGTACAATTGCATCGTGCCTTCACTATCCTGCAAAGTAGCAAACGAGGCTTTTCCTTGTACACGCAACGACATTAATCTACCGGCTACAACCACTTGTTTACCTTCTTCATAATGGTTGGCTACATCCTTAGAGGTAGTATCAACCGGATATAATGGAGCGGGATAAGGGTTTATCCCCAATTCTTTCAATTTAGAGAGTTTTTCTCTGCGAATGATTTCTTGTTCTGATAACATCTTTTTTAATTATTAACGCTTAATGATAAATGGTTAGTGGCTAGTGATTAATTGAAATACTTTTAGGGTGCAAAAGTACGGCGTTTTTTTGACTTACACAATAGTATTCGCAAATAAACACGACGTTCATATTTAAAGTTTTAAGAGTCTTCTCTCTTACAATCCTATTTATTCTGTAAAACAATTCTTCATAATGTGCTTTTGCCAGCAAAGATACTAAGTTATTTCTAAATGTGAACACTGTGCATTGACGTACTTTTATATTCTCTATACACCTCCCATAATACACAAAGAGAGACTAAGAAGTAACTATGCTGATGTTCACCTATTAAAAAAGACTGCCTAAAAAATTATATTTAGGCAGTCTTTCGTATATGATGTATCGTTTTATGCTATCCAAAAACGTGTAAAGCTTCAAAACTTACCAAAGTAAGATAACCTAACACAAAACCTAAAAGGGCTATCCATAAGATATTTTTCACATACCAAAAGAAATTAATCTTTTCCATACCCATAGCTACTACCCCCGCAGCCGAACCGATGATAAGCAAGCTACCTCCTGTACCAGCCGCATAGGCAATGTAGTGCCAAAGACCACTATCCATAGGTTCTTGGAACATACCCATACTAGCCGCTACTAATGGTACGTTGTCTATTACAGCAGAGGCGAAACCTAAGAGCAAAATCACTACGTTTGTACTTGGGATAGTCTCATTCAATGTTTGTGCAAAGTTAAAAAGCGTACCGATAGTTTGCAATGAAGCCACTGCCAAGAGGATTCCTAAGAAGAATAGTATGCTCGAAAATTCGATACGTCCTAAAGCACGATGAATACTGAATTTATCCTTATCGGTCGATGAAAGTTCCCTGATAGGTTTTAATTTTTCAGAAATAAACCACATAGTAGCCAGAGCAAAAAGCATACCTATATAAGGAGGTAAGTGTGTAATCGATTTAAAAATAGGCACAAAGATAATAGAGATAAAGCCTATTACCAACACAGGCATACTGCTCTTGTAAGTAATACTCTCTTCGCTGTCTGAAGTGTCTATCTTTCCTTTGAATATAGGTAAAAACGAAGCGACAAATAAAGGTACTATCAAGCATACAGTAGCAGGAATAAATACGTATTCTACTAATTTAGCAGCACTTACTTTATTTTTTACCCAAAGCATAGTAGTCGTTACGTCACCGATAGGAGACCAAGCTCCTCCTGCATTGGCAGCGATCACAATGAGAGAAGCATACCAAATGCGCTCTTTTTGGTCAGGTATGAGCTTACGTACAATGGTAATGAGAATAATGGTAGTAGTAAGGTTGTCGATAATAGAAGAGAGGAAAAAAGCAATAATACCTATAATCCAAAGCAATTTTACTTTGCTTCTAGTGCGAATCACCCGCTTGATGATTTCAAACCCACGGTGCATATCAATGATTTCTACAATGGTCATTGCACCGATTAAGAAGAAGAGTATTTCGGAAGTTTCAGCTAAGTGATGTCGTAGTGCTTCATCAATAGCATTACTGTTGTTAGCTATATCTACGGGTACTAACACTCCGTTGAGCACTTCTAGTACATCAAGGTTAAATACTTTAAGTATCGTCCAACAGATGACAGCCATAGCTAAGGCTGAAATGGTTTTGTCTACCTTTATTTGGTGTTCGGTAGTAATACAAAGATAGCCAATAAAAAAAATGGCAATAATCCACGCTTCCATATAATAAATTTTATTTTAAAAATTAACGTGGCGCAAATGTACTAAAACTTCTCGTTATATACCAAATCTTTTTAAAAGTTTTTATTCGTAGATAGAGCTTGGTACACCACTCCTTGTATCTTTTGGCGCACCAATCGGTTTACTAAAAGTTTATTGTCAGAAGAGGGATAAGTGCGGTTCGAGAGGATAACTACTACTATTTCATTAGTGGGGTCAGCCCACGCAAAAGTCCCCGTAAAACCAGTATGTCCAAAGCTATCCATTGGCACACAACCACAAGTAGGACCTGATTTGCCTAACTGCGGCTTATCGAATCCTAAGCCCCGACGGTTGCCTTCCGGACAGTAATTACAAGTGTTGAAGATTTTTATAGCCTGAGGTTGCAAGAACCACGTACCACCGTAATATCCTTGTTGGAGGTACATTTGCATTACTTTGGCTACATCGTCGGCAGTTCCAAAAAGTCCTGCATGCCCACCAACCCCTCCTAAAAGGGCTGCTCCTTGGTCGTGTACGTACCCTCGAAGCTCCTGAGAACGAAAGGTCTTCTCATCTTCGGCAGGCGCAATATTTACAGGAGAGAAGCGTTGCAAAGGAAGAAAAGTAAGCTGGTAGGCTCCTAAACCTCTATAAAAGTGCTTCTGAACGATTTCTTGTAGGGGCTTCTTGTTTTTTTTTTCTATGTACTTCTTGAAATAATAATAAGGGAGGTCGCTATATAAGTACTTTTTATCTTTGATAAGCTCACTCTCGTCAATTGTTTTATAAATACTGTCAGTATACCCTTCTCTAAGATATAAGTCTTTGGCTACCTCAGTAGGGAAAGAATCACTTTTAGTAGTGCTGTAATACTCAGGCGAAGGTTTCCTATCAATATCTAAGGTTTTTCGGTAAAAAGGAATCCACGACTGGAACTGAGCATAGTGCGAGAGCACATCTTTCATTACCAAATCTCCCTTGTTTGTATGTTTGAGCTTGGGTAGCAAATCCTCAAAAGTATCTACGGGTTTGAAATCTCCACGTACATAAAGGCGCATCAATTCAGGGAGAGTAGCCAATATTTTCGTAAGCGAAGCGAGGTCGTAAATAGTATTGTCGGTCACTTTATTGGCTGGATTGTAATCTAAAGTACCAAAATTCTTGCGATAAACTACCTTTCCTCTTTTGGCAACCAATACTTGCATCCCGGGTGTCATTTTTTGTGCTACAGCATCAAGAGCTATGCTGTCTATCTCTTTTAGTTTAAGAGAATTGAGCCCCACGCTTTCAGGTAAACCGTAAGCTAAGCGTCCTATTCTGGGAGTAGCAATTGAAGTCCCTACGGGTAAGTTAGGGTGTGCTGTTACAGGCAAAACTCCTTTACCCTCAATAGCACCAAAGATGAGCTGAGCGGCTTTCTCTTGGGCTACTTTGTTATTTTGGTAAGCAAATACAATAGCTTTAATAGGAGCTATATTTTTCACGTCGAGCATCGCATAGGGGCGAGTAAACACTGCGAGGATTACCTTTTTTTTCTTAGCAATATGCTCTAACCATTTCAGTTCGTTCTCTGTAAACTTGTATGCGTCCCAAGGGGTCTTATCTGGTTTGTGCAACCCGATGATAATCGTGTCAAAAGGTTCAACTGCTTCATATAGTTGTGCCTCATTCTTAGGCTCAATAAGCACGGTCTCTGCGTATTTGCGTAAGGTGGAATAAAACGCCCAACCACTGTCGTTACCAAACTTCACATAGGCTATTTTGCGCTTGTCCAAGTCTTTTATAGGCAGTATATTTTCCTTGTTTTGCCCTACCGTAATCGCATTTTCAAACAGTTCCTCAGTGAGCAAATCATCTTCTACCGTGTGCAAAGTCGAGGTTACAGTGCTTTCGTCTAACTGTTTGAAAGATGTGAGCCCCACTTTGTATTTAGCCATTAGTATTTTCTTTACTGAATGGGCTAAGCGTTCCTCACTGATGCGTTTGTTCTGGTAGGCTTTCTTCATTGCCTCAAAACCCTTAGCTACATTAGCTGGCATCAGCAAAATATCGTTACCCGCCAAGAAGGCTTCTACTTCCACTTCGCCTACGGGCAAGTATTCCGATACCCCTTTCATACCAAGTGCATCGGTAAAGATAAGCCCTTGATAACCTAATTTCTTTTTGAGTAAATCGGTGATAATAGCACTTGATAACGAAGAAGGTAGCCCTGTTTTAGGTTCTAAGGAAGGAATATTAAGGTGCCCTACCATTATGCTAGCTACTCCTTCTCTGATGAGGGCTTTAAAAGGATAAAGTTCTACCTCGTCAATACGGTTAGTGGCGAAAGATATAAGCGGTAAAGTTTTATGAGAATCTTTAGATGTATCGCCGTGACCAGGAAAGTGTTTAGCACTGCCCAACACCCCTACTGATTGCATTCCGCGAGTAAAAGCAAGCCCTTTTTGGGTTACATTCTCTTTATCCTCGCCAAACGAACGATTTCCTATAATAGGGTTATTCGGATTTGTGTTAATATCAATATCAGGAGCAAAGTTAAACTGCATACCCAATTGTTTGCAGTGTAACCCTATGCGTCTACCGGTACGTTCTACAAGATAGTTATCTTTGATTGCCCCAAGGGTCATATTCCACGGGTAAGCATAAGTAGAGTCCAAACGCATCGCCAATCCCCACTCGGCATCCATTGCCATAAAAAGCGGAATTTTAGAGAGTGCTTGGTATTCATTGGTGAGCTTTGCCTGACGCTTCGGTCCTCCTTTGGAGAAGATAATCCCTCCAATGTAGTATTTCTTTATGAAGTCTTTTACCTCTTCGGCCTTTTTTGTGCCTATATGGCTTGAAAATACCGATACCATAAACAGTTGCCCAATCTTTTCATCAAGGCTCATTTTGTTATAGGTGTCGTTCACCCACTGCTGTTGTGCTTGGGCATCGGTAGTTGTTAAAGGAGATTTATTCTGGGCAAGTGTAGTAAATAGTGATAAGTTAAAAAAAGTAATTAGTAAATAAGTCTTTCTCATTTTTTTGTATAAAAAGTAAAAGGTAAGAAATAACAGATAAGAGGCGTTTTACTTGCCTTTTACCTTATTACCTCTTACCTTTTACCTATTAAAATTCGTCTATATTATAGGCTTTAAGTTTGTTGTAAAGTGTTTTACGTGTAAAGCCTAACAGCTTAGCTGCTTCTGTTTTATTATTATGGGTCTCGTGTAGCGCACTAATAATGAGTTCACGCTCGTTTTCTTTGGTTGAAAAAGAAAAACGCTCGGTAGGAAAATGGCGTGTTTCGGTAATTACAGGCTCTGGCAACTCATTTTCGGTAATATAATCACCTTGTGTGAGCAGGGCAGCGCGTTTCACCGTGTTCGATAGTTCGCGCAAGTTACCTCCCCAAGTGTATAAAAGCATCTTTTGTACCGCCTTTTCAGTAAACCCTTGTACGTTCTTATGTAGCTTTTCATTTGCTTTTTCCAAGAAGTATGAAGCAAATATCATCAAGTCGTCTTTGCGTTCACTTAGCGAAGGTACTTTTATCGAAAACTCGTTCAATCGGTGATAAAGGTCTTCGCGAAACTCTCCTTTTCCTACTGCTGCCAATAAATCTTCGTTGGTAGCTGCCAATACACGAATATCAACTTCTATTTCCTTAGAACTACCAATAGGTTTAATACGGCGCTCTTGTAGGGCACGTAGCAACTGTATTTGGTTGTCATAGCTTAGGTTTCCTACCTCGTCAAGGAAAATAGTACCACCATTTGCCTCTTCAAAGTGTCCTTTCTTATCGGTAATTGCTCCCGTAAACGAACCCTTTACGTGACCGAAGAACTCACTCGATGCGATTTCTTTAGGAATAGCTCCGCAGTCCACCGCAATAAAAGGCTTGTTACGACGCTCACTTTTCAAGTGAATAGATTTGGCTATCACCTCTTTACCCGTACCACTTTCACCAGTAATGAGTACCGACATATCCGTAGGGGCTACCAAACTGATAAACTTATTCAGCTTTTTAGAAGCGGCACTTACACCTTCTATATATGAATTTTCGTTAGTAACAACAGGCTGAGCAGCTTTGCCTGGGCTGTTGTCCGCCTTCACATTTTCCTTCTTAGGTAACGAAGCCGTACGCGTACTGCTTTGCGCATTCTTAATAACATTCAGTACGTCCTCTTGTTGGAACGGTTTCGATATATAATCAAAAGCACCCAATTTCATTGCCTCTACCGCAGTCGATACTTCCGCATAGCTGGTCATTACCACTACTGGCAAATCTGGATATACTTCTTTCACCTTTTTCAAAAAATTGATACCGTCACCGTCGGGCAAACGTAAATCAGTGAATACTAAACTTAGCGATGCATTTAGGCTTTTCTCCGCTTCTTCTAAATTATAACATCTTACTACTTCATATCCATTGCGCTCCAAAAATTTACCTAACATTTTGGAAAAAACTACATCATCTTCTACTAAAAGAATTGGATTCTTCATACTTTATATATGTCTTTTTAAATTAAAAAATATACTGTTTTTAGCCGTTCTCTCACTTATCATCATATGATAAAAATATGAACATCAGCTTTGTGCGTTTAAAAAGCGCTCTTTAAAACAGGACAAAAATTTTGCAAATATACAAAACTTTTCTAATAAACATACTATATTAATAAAAAAAGACTTTCTTTTTTCAAGAAAGTCTTTCTTCAATGCATATAATATAAATACTACTACTAACTCCCAATATTTGTTAGTACTTTAAGCTAGCTTGGCTAAACTTAAAGGAATGTCTTAAAATAGTTTAATAAATGATTGTGTTTAAACAATTAAAATTTTAGCAATGTTCTTAATATAAAAGTTGTTTCCCAACAACACAATGAAATGAAATTTAATTTTTAACAACAGTTTTGTTTAATGATTCTTATCTAACAATGTTTCTTTTAGCAATTTTTTCAGTAATTTAATTTTTAACCATTTTCTGTTTGTGACAAATCATTTATTTTATTACTATGCACAATAAGTTTTATCAACTTACGCCTACTATATAGAAAATTCCGTGCCAAAATACCGAAAATCTGTTCATAACTACATTAAAACACTTATTATCAATATAATAAGTTATTAACAACCTGTTGATAACTTGTTAGTATCCCGTGCGTAACCTGTATACAAAGTGTGTAGTTATACACAAAACGTGTAAATATGTAACTTTTTACACACTATCATTCCTCAATCCAACCCCTCCTATACAATATCATCTCCTCCCCTTCTCTTCATCTTATTTTCATCTTAACCTCAATTCAACCATCAAATTCATCTCACAAGTGCTACTTATCCACAAGTCTGAGTGTACAAAAGAACTATTTTCTCCACTACCCTTCTGCCAATTCTCTACTAACTGCCCGTGCAGCTCGTCTCTACCCGTCGTGCTACACCCTCACATTACCTTCACCATTCGTCTCTCGCTATTCGTCATTTCTTCCTTCTTTCCGTCGCTACACTCTCCCTTTTCGAGGTAGCCAGCAATAGCTGGATATATGCCCCGCGATAGCGGAGTATGTGTAAAGGGGGAGGTTTATCACCTTTTCCAGCTTGTCCCCCTTCGGGGGTTCGGGGGCTTACCGATTAAATGATTCGCCACAGTTCCCCCTATCAAGATAGCCAGCAACAACTGGGTATGTGTAAAGGAGAATGTTTTCACCACATTATCTTCATCTTTCCCGTCACTACATTCCCCCTCTCCTTGGGAGAGGGACGGGGTGAGGATTCCCTTTTCTTTCGCCTCGAAACCTCGTTTTTACCATTTTTTGCATCACTGTATTATATTATTAATCAACTTTTTACACACCCTTTCTATACCAATCGTCCAAGATTCGTATAAGCTTCCTATAAGCTCTCTATAAGCTAACCCCACCCTCCTTACACCCTTTTTTCACCAAAAATACCCTTAACCTTCTTCTGAAAATCTCCGTTTCCTTCCGAATCCTCTTAACAGTCTCAATACATCGCTTTTTCACCTCAAACATTGGCAAAGTTTAAAACTTTGCCAATGTTAATTATCAGTATTTTTGGCATTATCAGCATTTTTGGCATTATCAGCATTTTTGGTTTTATCAGCATTATTGCCTACCTTTGCACCCTATTAAACACCTATCGCGCATTTACCTTTTACCTTTTACCTTATGAACATACAATTACCTCATTCTACATTACAGTCAGGAAAACATTTGTTGCTCTCAGGCTCCAAGTCCGAAAGCAACAGAGCGCTTATATTGCAAGCGCTCTTTCCTGAACTCACTGTGCAAAACCTCTCCACTGCCGATGATACCCTACTGCTACAACAAGCTCTTACCTTTCATACAGAAGTTATAGACATTCATCACGCAGGTACTGCAATGCGCTTTCTCACCGCTTATTTTGCAATACAGCAGGGCAAAGAAGTGCTCCTCACAGGTTCTCCCCGAATGAAAGAAAGGCCCATACACCTATTAGTAAATGCATTACAACAGTTAGGTGCCGATATTACATATACTGAAAAAGAAGGATTTCCACCTATATATATAAGAGGCAAAAAGCTCACTAACAACGAAGTACATATTCAAGGCAACGTCAGCAGTCAGTACAGCTCAGCTTTATTGCTTATTGCTCCCGCTTTGCCTAACGGACTCACTTTGCATTTGGAAGGCGAAGTTACCTCTCTGCCTTATTTAAAAATGACTACCAATCTCTTAGCTCATTGCATAGGACAAGAGCAAGTGTTGTTCAAAGCCAATACTATAAAGGTAAACACAATGAACGGAAAAAACTTACTACATAACAGTTGGGAAGTAGAATCCGATTGGTCTTCCGCCTCCTATTGGTATGCTTTTGTCGCCTTATCACCCATAGGCACTACCCTTTCATTGTCTTATTTTAAGCCTCATAGCCTGCAAGGTGATAGTGCCTTAAAAACTATTTATGAGTTTTTTGGAGTGCACTCCTCATTCAAAGGTAATGAATTAACCATTGAAAAAGTAGCTGAACCTCAGCAAAAGCGTTTCGAGTGTAACCTAAATGCCACCCCCGATATAGCACAAACCATTGCCGTTACCTGTGTAGCAATGGGCTTAGAGTGTCATCTAACAGGCTTACACACTCTTAAAATCAAAGAAACCGACCGCCTTCAAGCATTACAAACCGAACTGAGAAAGTTAGGAGCAGAAGTAAGTATTACTCACGATAGCTTGCATTTAGCACCTTGCCCACACTTGCGCTCTGGCATTAGCATTGCTACCTATAACGACCATCGAATGGCAATGGCTTTCACTCCTTTGATGCTAAAAACTACCCTCGAAATAGCCGATAAAGAAGTCGTAAGCAAATCCTATCCCTCTTTTTGGCACGACGTAACCCAGCTTACAGTTAAAAGATAATCATTAAAACTTATTTTCAATCAGTAACATAAAAATCTACCACGATACAATAAAAGTATATTTTAATTGTAAAATATTAGAAAACAGCGTTTTAAACAGCTAATTATCAGACACTAAAAAATAAAAAATAAAAAAAGTTGTTCTAACATAGTGTTTATTAAATAATTAATTTGTACCTTTGCACGCTGAAAGGATTTAGAGAATATTATTAATAAAAACAATATAAAGATGACAAAAGCAGAAATTGTATCAAAGATTTCCGACAAGTTGGGTCTTGATAAAAACGACGTTCAACTAACGGTTGAAAACTTTATGAACGAAGTAATCAACACATTAGAAAGTGGTCAAAACGTATATCTTAGAGGCTTCGGTAGCTTTATTATCAAAACTAGAGCTGAAAAAACCGGACGTAACATCTCTAAGAATACCACTTTGAAAATTCCCGCTCATAACATTCCTGCCTTTAAACCTGCAAAAGTATTCGTTGAAGGAGTTAAAGCTAAGGTAAAAGTAGCTAAAACTGATAAAAAAGCGAAAAAATAACATTGTATTAATAAATCACAATATATTAAATAATTAAGTTATGCCAAGCGGAAAAAAAAGAAAAAGACATAAAGTGGCTAACCACAAACGCAAAAAAAGAGCGAGAGCTAATCGCCACAAAAAGAAAAAGTAGTTTTTAACTACTTTTTCGCTTTAAAGTAGTATTGTTTAACTAAAATCCAACAAAGTGGACAAAGAATTAATCATTCGTTCTGGTTCCTCTTACGTAGATTTTGCTTTGCTCAGAGACGGTAGGCTCATCGAACTTCATAAAGAAGAAGATACTAACGGCTTAGGAGTAGGAGATATAATGCTCGCTAAGGTGCGCAAACCTATACAGGGGCTCAATGCAGCTTTTGTAAACGTAGGTCACGAAAAAGACGCCTTCTTGCATTATCACGACTTAGGTCCTCAATTAGCTTCTCTACTGAAGTTCCTTAAATGGGTAATCTCTGGAAAACTAAAAGACTTTTCTCTTAAAGATTTTCCCTTAGAACCCGATATCGATAAAAATGGTTCTGTAGCCGAAACACTTAAACCTAATCAACCTATACTGGTACAGATAGTAAAAGAACCTATCTCCACCAAAGGTCCTCGTATCAGCTCTGAACTCTCTATCGCAGGTCGTTACCTCGTACTGGTTCCCTTTTCTGACCGCATTTCTATCTCTCAGAAAATAGAAGGTAAAGCCGAGAAAGAACGCTTGCGTAAACTCTTGCAAGGCATTAAACCCAAAGGTTTTGGTGTGATTGTACGCACCGTAGCCGAAGGTAAAAAAGTAGCGGAACTCGACAAGGATTTGCAAAGTCTCTTCAATCGTTGGGTTTTGATGTGCCGAAAAATTCAAAAAGCGGTTTTTCCCTCTAAGGTAATGAGTGAAGTGAACAAAACGGGGGCTATCCTCCGCGATATGTTCAACGATTCCTTTACAGGTATTCACGTAGATAATGAGCAACTCTATGAACAGATAAAAAAATACGTACAAGAAATTGCTCCTGAGAAAGAGAATATCGTAAAGCTCTATCACTCATCAGTGCCTATATTCGAAAAGTTCCATATTGAGCGACAAATCAAAACGGCTTTCGGTCGCACCGTATCGATGCCAAAAGGAGCTTACCTCGTAATAGAACACACCGAAGCCTTACACGTGATAGACGTAAACAGTGGCAACCATTCCAATAAAAATAACGACCAAGAAACCACCGCTCTATCCGTAAACCTCATCGCTGCTACCGAAATCGCACGACAACTCCGATTGCGCGATATGGGTGGTATCATCGTCGTCGATTTTATCGATATGGGCAATAGCGAAAACCGCCGTGTATTATTCGATCACTTGCGCAATGAAATGGCCGAAGACCGTGCTAAACACAAAATCTTGCCCCCGAGCAAGTTCGGTCTGATACAAATCACACGCCAGCGAGTGCGCCAAGAACTAAACATCAAAACAAAAGAAGAGAATCCAAGCAAAGAAGGCGAAATCGAAGCGCCTATCGTTCTAATTGATAAAATCAATATAGAACTTGAAAGCATTATTAAGGAGGAAGCCTATAAAGGACGCATCGTGCTAAATGCGCACCCTTTTATAGCAGCTTATTTAACCAAAGGGCTCTTTAGCTCTATCCGTTTCAAGTGGTTCTTGAAATACAAGCGATGGATAAAAATCCTACCGCGCGATGCCTATACTTATTTAGAGTATCGCTTCAAAACCAACGAAGGAACCCCTCTTTAACATTACCAAACTCGGTGCGTAACAATACTCACCGAGTTTTTTTATTAAATAACAAATATGAAAACCATCGTCTCTACAAAAGTCTTATCCCAAGAACAGAAAGCAATCCTTTCAGTTCTTCCTATACACCTTATCGAACACAACTTTATCACCGTAAGCCCTATAACAATGAGCCTCACACCACCCTACGACTTGCTCATTGTTACCAGTCAAAATGCAGTGAAGAGCCTATCGCAACACCCTTTGGTAACTACCTTAAAAGAGACTCCTGTTCTTTGTGTAGGTGAGCAAACTCAACAACTACTCACTCAAAACGGCTTTAATGTATTGCATTTTGCCCACTATGCCTCTGATTTGGTTCAATATTTACAGCAAAACTTAGCTTCCTTAAAAAAACTTACCTCTATCGCATTCTTTGCAGGTACTCAACGCCTTAATACCCTCCCCAACTTCTTTGTTGAAAACAATTTAAAAGTAAAAGAAATCACCGCTTATAAAACTGAATATACTCCTATTGAGATAAAAGAGAACGCAAGTGCTATTCTCTTTTACAGTCCGTCGGGAGTAGAAAGCTACTGCACGCGCAACACCCTTACCGCTGAACAACAGATATTTTGTATAGGTAAAACTACCGCCGAAGCCGTAAAAAACAGATTAAAAAACCAAATTGAAAATATAATCCTCCCTCCAATTCCTACTGTAAAATCTCTTTTAGAAATACTGTCTATAAACCTAAAATAACAGACTCTATTAAGGTAATAATCCTAAAAATAAAGAAAATAATCACTAAACATTGTTGCTCTAATTATATTTTTTTGTATTTTTGCCGATTGAGGTAGTATGTTACCTAAACACTATTAACATAATAAACAGGAAAATGAGTTGCAATAGTTGCATAATCAATCATACAAAAAAAGGGTGTATATCCAACTGTCGAGCCAGTAGCTTTGGGAGTGTAAAACTCTCAGTGTTCGATTGGCTTGCTAATACTCAATTAGCTGGTGGACAAGAGTTTTTCGACTGCGTGGAAGTACGTTTTAAAAACAGTCGAAAGGAATACTTTCGCAATGTCGACAAGCTCCCTCTGCAAATGGGAGATGTCGTAGCTACCGAAGCTCCCTCAGGTCACGATGTGGGGGTAGTAACGCTCACAGGTGAGTTGGTGCGTTCGCAAATGAAGAAGCGAAAAATAGATTGGGAAGGCGACTTGCCCCGCGTATACCGCAAAGCCAATCAGCACGATATAGATGTGTGGCAACAGTCACGTGCCAAAGAGATTGAAGTACAAAAACAATCACGCGAGCTGGCTATTGCCTTAGGGCTCGAAATGAAAATCTCAGATGTCGAATTTCAAGGTGATGGCTCTAAGGCTACTTTCTATTATACAGCTGAAGGACGCGTAGATTTCCGCCAACTCATTAAGGATATGGCAAAAGCCTTTTCAGTGCGTATAGAAATGCGCCAGATAGGTTTTCGTCAAGAGGCAGCTCGCTTGGGCGGTATAGGCTCTTGTGGACGCGAATTGTGTTGCTCTACTTGGCTTACCGATTTTAGAAGTGTTTCTACTTCGGCTGCCCGCTATCAGCAACTCTCTTTAAATCCACAGAAATTAGCAGGGCAATGTGGTAAGCTAAAATGTTGCTTAAACTTTGAGCTCGATACTTATTTAGATGCTCTGCAAGACTTCCCAAGAACCGATACAAAACTCCATACACAACGCGGTATGACTACTTGTCAAAAGATAGATATCTTTAAGCGATTAATGTGGTTCACTTATGATGAAAACCCTATTACTTGGCACAAACTATCTGTAGACAGTGTAAAAGAAATCTTAGAAATCAATAAAAATGGTGAACCTATCGAGGAACTCGAAGAATACGCCATTGTAACCGATTTGTCTTCTCGTAAGAGTACCTCAGTATATGAGGGCATCGAACTCGCTCCAGTAGAAGAAGATAGTATCACCCGTTTCGATACTCCTAAGCGCAAAAAGAACAAACACAACAATAAAAAGGACAATAAAGGAGGTCAAAAGAATGCTAAATCTGCTCAAAGTAACAATAATAACTCCTCTAAACAACTGAAATCACAGTCTAATCAAGGAGCTAAGAAAAACAATAACAATGCAGAAGTAGCAAACGAAAAACAAGCTCAAAAGCCACAAGCGAAACCTAAAAATACTCATTATACCAATGGGAATAACAAAAAGAACCCTAATTATAAAAACAAACAAAAAGTTAATAATAACGACAATACACCAAAAGATGAGAATTCTTAGCCTGCTAACCTTCTTTACCTTGCTTATTTCTTGCCATAGTGGGGTGGAATATAGCCAATATGTTTCCCTACCCAATGGTTGGGAACAGCATAAACCTATGTTTTTTGAATTAGAAGAAAACGACACAGTAGCAAAGAAGAACCTTTTTATAATGCTCCGAAATGACGAACATTATGAGTTCAGCAATCTGTTTCTCATTACTAAAATGGAATTGCCTAACAGCAATAAAGTAATTGTAGACACTTTGGAGTACGAAATGGCTACCCCCGAAGGTAAATGGTTAGGCTATGGCTATTCAGCCGTAAAAGAGAGTAAATTGTGGTATAAAGAGAATTTCACATTCCCTACTAAAGGTAAATATCTCATAAAAATAGAACAAGCAATGCGAAAAATAGGAGATAACAACGGCGTACCTGTACTCAAAGGAATTACTGAAGTAGGATTAAGAGTTGAGGAAGTAAAAAACAGAAAGTAAACTTTCATTGATAAACTGATAAATAAGATATGAAAAAAACAAACGACACAGAAAACAATAGTCAAACCAAAAAGGGTATAAGCCCCGTCGTAAAATGGTTTTGGTACATCTTTGCTGGTGGAATTGTAGCAATTATGTTGCTGTTCTTATCAGCGTCTTTGGGACTATTAGGCGAGATGCCTGACTTCAAACACTTAGAAAATCCCGAAACCAATTTAGCTACCGAAATAATTACCGCCGATGGTAAATCCTTAGGAAAATTCTATTTAGACGAGAATCGTACCCCTATTAAGTTTAAAGATTTGCCCAAATCATTAGTCGATGCGCTTATTGCTACCGAGGACGAACGCTTTTACGAGCATTCAGGCATCGATGTACGTGGCACCTTGCGCGCAATGTTTTTCTTCGGTAGCAGAGGAGGGGCTTCAACTATTACCCAACAGTTAGCTAAACAGCTCTTCCATAAAGAAAAGAAAAGAGGCTTAGGGCGTTATACTCAAAAGATAAAAGAATGGGTTATTGCTACTCGTCTCGAGAAACAATATACCAAAGAAGAAATATTGGCAATGTACTTTAATGTCTACGACTTTAATAACAATGCCGATGGTATACGCTCTGCTGCCAAAATTTACTTCGATAAAGAACCTAAAAACCTCAAGATAGAAGAGGGGGCAATGCTAGTCGGAATGTTTAAAAACTCCGCTCTTTATAACCCAGTGAAAAATAAAGTAGGCGTCACCAATAGGCGTAATGTAGTACTTGCCCAAATGGCAAAGAACAACTACATTACTCAAGAGGAAAAAGACTCTCTACAAAAACTGCCTTTAAAAATTAAATTCACCCCTGAGAGCCATAACGACGGTTTAGCTACCTATTTCCGCGAATACTTGCGTACTTATATGAAAACTTGGATTGAAAACAATCCTAAGCCAGACGGTACCAAGCACAACTTATACCTCGATGGACTAAAAGTCTACACTACTATCGATTCTAAGATGCAAGCCTACGCTGAGGCTGCCGTTAAAGCTCATATGCAACGACTACAAAAGGCTTTCGACGCCGAAAATAACCCTAAAAAGAACCCTATGTTCCCTTTCGTGAAGGTCTCAAAAGATGAGTACGCAGCCCTAATTGAAAAGGCAATGAAAAACTCTAATCGCTGGGCTCACTTAAAGTATTTAGGCTATTCCGAAAAGGAAATCCGCGACTCTTTCTATAAAAAGACCGATATGCGCGTATTCAGTTGGAAAGGTGAGAAAGACACTGTAATGACCCCTCGCGATTCTATACTGTATTACAAGGCTTTTTTGCGCACAGGAATGATGTCTATGGAACCCCAAACAGGGCATATCAAGGCTTGGGTTGGTGGTATTAACTACAAACATTTCCAGTACGACCAAGTCATACAAGGAGCTCGCCAAACTGGGTCTAGCTTCAAACCTTTTGTTTATGCCACAGCTATTGACCAGCTTCACTATTCTCCTTGTTTAGAGTTGCCCGATATACAAACTTGTGTAGAAGCTCATAAATATGGTAACCTGCAAGCGTGGTGCCCGCGTAACTCCACAGGTAACTTTACCGGTAAGATGATGACTCTCAAATATGCATTAGCAAACTCCGTAAACTCTATTACGGTAAATTTAATGGATAAAGTAGGGCCTCTTCCTGTCATTAACTTAGTGAAAAAGTTAGGGATTACTTCCAATATGCCTCAAGCTCCTTCCATCGCCTTAGGTACTGCCGATGCCACTGTTTTCCAAATGGTAGGTGCTTACGGTACTTTTGCCAATGAAGGCGTATATGTAAAACCTGTACTGATTACCCGTATTGAAGATAAAAACGGTACAGTACTCTTCGAAAATACTCCTGAAACTCACGATGTAGTAAATGCCGAAGTAGCTCGCGCCGTAGTAAATCTTTTGGAAGGTGTTACTCGCTACGGTTCAGGGGCGAGATTGCGTACCAAAGGAGCTGATAGTTACAACGCTGTATATAAAAATGTGATGACCGGCTATCCTTATCAATTTACCAATGCCATAGCTGGTAAAACCGGTACTACCCAAAACAACAGCGATGGTTGGTTTGTCGCAATGGTGCCTAATCTTGTAACAGGCGTATGGGTAGGAGGCGAAGACCGTGCAGTACACTTCCGTAGTATGGCTTATGGACAAGGGGCTACAATGGCTCTACCTATTTGGGGATACTATATGAAAAAGTGTTATGCCGATGCTGACTTAGCTGTTTCCAAAGCTGCATTCCCTGCTCCTCAGAATGTACAAATCCAAATAGATTGTAGCAAGGAGAAAGAAGAAGACTCTGGAGAAGACGATACCTCTATCGATTTTTAATCATTAAATATATTAAAAAAAGGGATACCTTCGCTTTTGCGTTGGTATCCCCTTTTTTTGTATTGATAAATACAACCGAACTTTCTTCTTATCCCTATCTTAGCTTTAACTTACCTTCACTTTTTCTTTGTCTTTTGTTCATCATTTGTTCGTCTTTTCTTCGTTCATTGTTCGTCTTTTGTTCGTTGTAGACCCACTGTAGAGCCACTGTAGACCCACTCATTGTTCGTTCTTTGTTCGTTCTTTGTTCGTCTTTTCTATAAGCTCTCTAAATCTACATTATTTAATTCTCCCGCCCCCATTTGCTAATTTGCTAATTAATTCATTTACTAATTTTATCCGCCTGTATGTCTCGCACCCTCATTTGTTTGTCATTCGTCTCTCGTCATTCGTACCTACACTCCCCCTTTGAAGGTAGCCAGCGACAGCTGGGTATGTGTAAAGAGAGAGGTTTCTTTTGATTTTCCGTCACTACATTCCCCCTCTCCTTGGGAGAGGGTCGGGGTGAGGATTCCTCTTTCTTTCGCCTCGAAACCTCATTTTTAGCACTTTTTAATCCTTGTATTATAGTATTAATCAACTACTTATACACCCTTTCTATACCAATCGTCCAAGATTCGTATAAGCTTCCTATAAGCTCTCTATAAGCTAACCCAAGCTCTTTTCAACCAAAAAACACTTTTACCAGTTACTTATAATTCCTTTTTATTTCCTTTTTAAAAGCCCTTGTGCTTCTATTCTTTATATTTTTCGTAACATAAATACTACGATATTTCTTACGCTGAGCTCAAGTTAACTTATTGATTACTTACGTTTTTATCAGAAAAATAACTTTTAGTAAAGAAAAATGTACAATAAGTAAAGTGCTTTTTGTTAAGTATTCCTTAATTTTGTCCCAAAGAAAAAACTTTAAATTTTATATAATGAAAAGCATCATTAGCATTTGTATTTTGCTGTTCAGTATCCCAATGCTGGCGCAAAAAGTAACTATTACGGGGGTAGTTACCGATGAAAACAAACAACCCCTCCCTGGTGCAAGCGTTGCTGTAGAGCACGCACATTCAGGTACGGCTACTGATTTTGAAGGGCGTTTCTCCCTAAGTGTAGCTCCTACCGATAAAATAGTAGTGAGCTTTATGGGCTATCGCTCCAAAACCATAGCCGTAGGTAAAACACGTACTTTCAATGTATCTCTCGAACCTGAGGTCACTCAGATTGATGAGGTAGTGCTTGTAGGGTACGGTACACAGCGCAAAAGCGATATCTCTACGGCAGTAGCTTCGGTGAAGATGGCAGATATTGCCCAAAGCAGTCCGTCGCAGGTATTGCAAGCGTTGCAAGGTAAAGTGAGTGGGGTGCAAATCATCTCTTCCGATGGTTCTGCTTCCAGCGGACTCACATTTAGAATTCGCGGGGTGAACTCCATCACAGGAGGTACGCAACCGCTCTTTGTAATCGACGGGGTGCCAATGCCTACCCAAAGGGTAACCAATACCAATGAAGATGTGGCTACCAATCCGCTACTCAGCTTAAACCCTAACGACATTGAGTCAATGGAAATCCTCAAAGATGCCGCCGCAGCAGCTATCTACGGGTCTAACGGTTCTAATGGGGTAGTACTTATCACCACCAAAAAAGGAAAAGAGCTCGCCAAACCAAAATTCAATTTCAGTTATGCAAGTTCTATTGAAATGATGCCTAATATCCCTTTGAAGGTGCTCAATGCTGAAGATTATGCTCACAAAATGCTCGATTATGGTACTTGGGGCAATCAACCTCAAATAGACTTTTGGCAACGAATGATTGCCGAAAAAGGCTGGAATCACCCTGCCGTAAAAGATTGGCTGAAAGAAGTTACCCAAACAGGTACTAAAAACGAAGCTAACGGTAGTATCACGGGTGGTACCGACCAAACCCGCTATATGCTTTCAGTGGGCTATCTGAACCAAGAAGGACTTATCAAACGTTCTGCTTTCAACCGCTTTACTTCACGCCTCAACCTCTCTCAGAAGATTAACGATAAGATGAATGCAGGTATCAACCTCTCTTATGCCGTTTCTAAGGATAAAAATCCCGTAAGCGATTGGTCTCAAAATGGAGTGGTTCTCAAAGCTTTGCAAACTTCTCCTTTCTTAGACTACCCTGGTTTTGGTACCCTAATGAGCTATCCTAATATTCGTACGATGAGCCCTAAGGTAGCGGTAGACCAAGTGGATATCAATACCAAATATAACGAGCTCAACGCCAATGTATACCTCAGCTATCAACTGCTTAAAGATTTGACTTTTAACACCAGTGCTTCTTACCGTTTACACACTATTGGTCAAGACCGTTTTTGGGGACCTGACACTTGGTTCGGACAGTCAGAACGCGGACGTATGGAGCTCTCTCATCGCAATGAGAACAGCTGGGTATATGAAGCCCGTTTGCAATACTCTAAGAGCATCAATAAGCACTATTTTTCTATAATGGGCGCTTTTGAAGCCAATAAGTATTGGACAGATTATACTTACAATAAGTCTACCAACTTCGAGGATACCAAACAAGGCATTTGGGGTATCAACCAAGGGTTAGTAACCTATGCGCCTTTGTACACTTATGATGGCAACCAATTAGTATCCTACATCAGTAGGGCTACTTATAGTTATAACAACAAGTATGTACTCAACGCTTCTTTGCGTGCCGATGGTTCTTCTAAATTTGGTAAGAACAACAAATACGGTTACTTCCCTGCCGTTTCTTTGGCTTGGAATGCTCACGAAGAAGACTTTATCAAGAAAATAGAAGCTATTTCCAATTTGCGTTTGCGCGGTAGTTTCGGTATGACAGGTAACAACCAAATCCCATCTTACCAATCTTTAGCACAACTCGCTAAAAACAAAGTAGTATTAGACGGTAACAAAGTGGAAATCGGTCGTTATACCAGCAATATTGCTAACGACAACCTCAAATGGGAAAGCCAAAAGCAATACAATATCGGTTTAGATTTGTCCTTCCTCAAAAACCGTTACACCCTTTCTACTGAACTGTATTATAAACGCATAGACGATATGCTTTTGGAAGTGAATATCCCTTCTACTTCGGGATTCCAAAAAGCGTGGAAGAATGCAGGTTCAATGGAAAACAAAGGTCTCGAAGTGAGCTTCAATGCACAATGGTTGCGTGAAGGCGATTTCAAATGGACAACCGATTTCAATATTTCTTTCTACCGAAACAAAATCCTTTCATTAGACGAAGGTCAGTATCAACAATTCTACGACCGTGGCATCAACTCCAAAATCAAAAGTGATGTGCTCTTGCGCGTAGGTATGCCAGTAGGTATTTACTACGGTTATGTAGCCGATGGTGTATTCCACAACCAAAACGAAGTGGATAACGCACAACCAGGTCCTAACGTAGCTTTAGGAGGTTTGCGAGTGAAAGACATCAACCACGATGGTGTAATCGACACTAACGACCGTGTGCCCGTAGCCGATGTAAACCCATTACATACAGGTGGTATAGGCAATACCTTCTCTTATAAAGGCTGGGAATTATACGCTTTCTTGCGTTGGTCGTATGGCAACGATGTAGTAAACGGTAATGCTTACTACCTCACAGGCACTAAGAATATCGACAATATCACACAAAGCGTTTATAACAACGTGTGGTCGGAAGCACACCCCGACCGTAACTTCCCGCTCTTTGGAGGTGGTTTCTGGGCTGAAAACGCTTTCCGTAGCGACTTGGTAGAAGACGGTTCTTTCTTGCGTTTGCAAACTGTTACTCTTAGTTACAACTTGCCTAAAGAAGTGTTAGAGCCTTACAAACTTAACAAATTGCGTGTAGGCGTTACCGGTACCAATCTTGCACTTTGGACACGTTATTCAGGGTTTGACCCCGAAGCCAATACGGGCTATGGCACCATAGCTCGTTTAGCACCAGGCCTCGATATGAGTCCGTACCCACGACCTACATCGGTTTTATTCTCAGTAGAAGTTGGTTTTTAAAAGATATAGATTATGAAATTACATATTACCACCATTATAGCAATAGGGGCAAGCCTCGGATTGAGCAGTTGTGCTAAGTTCTTAGAAGAAGACCCCAAGAGCACCCTTACGTCTCAATTTTTCTATCAAAATGAATTGGATGCTCGCCAAGCAATGAACGGTACTTACCGTTACCTCACCGATGTGTACATCACAGGACACGGCACCAAACAAATTAGTACCGACCTTGCCAAACGCGCTGATTGGGACGAGGGGCAAGGCTTGCGTAACTATAAGTTTGGGCCTGACAACGATTATATCACCCAAATGTGGCAACAACACTATGCTGCCATTAAGAACTGCAACTCGGTAATCGATAATGTAACCGAACACCAAGATCGTATCAATAACTGGGAACGCTATGTAGCCGAAGCTCGTGGTGTGCGCGCTTACTTGTACTTCGATTTGGTGCGTTGGTTTGGCGATGTGCCTTTGGTATTAAAAGAAACCGAATCGCTCGACGACCTCAAAGTGCCTCGCACCCCTCAAAAGCAGGTGTTTGAGCAAATTATTGCCGATTTTACTTACTCGATGGCTCACGTAGCCGAAAAAGGCGATACAGGCAATGGTTACCAATACGGACGTATTACCAAAGATGCTTGTCGCGGTTTCTTAGCTAAAGTACACTTGTGGCTTGCCTCAGTAGCACAACGCGACGGACGTGAAGTGCTTGGTTCGGCTACTGAAAACTACACCAAAGCAATGAACTATGCCAAAGAGGTCATACAAGGCGGTCGCTACCAATTAGTAGAATACTATCCCGATGTATTCAACGCTAAAACCAAAATAAGCGAAGCTCCAAAAGAAGTTATTTGGTGCGTACAAGGTCTTACAGGCGACGACACTGGTACCCTCACAGGAATGCTTTACGGAATGAGAGGGAATGAAAACTTAGGAGGTTCGTGGGATAACATCTCCAGTTCCGATTACCACCGTATGATTTATGAACCCTCCGACTCTATTCGCCGATTGTGGAACTGCCCACGTGTGCAAGTACTCGACAATGGTAAGTTATGGGGTTGGGACTACAATATTTATAAAGATACCCGTGTAGACCAACCTCTTAGTAAGGCTACCGAAAACAATAACTGGGTAATGTGGAGTATCGGTAAGTTCCGCCGTTTCCCATTAGCTGATACCTCTTCGTATAACTACAAGAACTTCGGTATGGATGAACCGCTACTTCGCTTTGCTGATGTACTCCTCATCTATGCAGAGGCTTATAACGAGGTAAACCATTCACCTGGGGCTTACACACCCTCATCTTCTTTAACAATGAATGGCACCAACGTGCAAAGCGCTTACGATGCGGTGAATTTAGTGCGCAAACGCGCTCGTATCTCTAACAAAGCAGGTGGACGCATCGTACACCGCGATGTATTGCCTCGTGATTTGGATAAAACTCATATCAACGATGTAAACACCGTAGTACCCGATTGGAAAACCTCCTCTTATGGTTATGACTATGCAGGTACTGCTATGTGGACAGCTAAACATTACAGCGATGATTATACCGCTTTCCGTACTGAAATCTTAAACGAACGCGCACGCGAACTTGTAGGAGAAACCACCGACCGCTGGTGTGACCTCGTACGCCGTGGCATTCTGGTACAAGCTTTCCAAAACTGGCGTATCAACAATCCGTTTATCAGTGGGGAGGAACGCCGTATCCCAGCACCTGCTGCGCCTGAGAATGTTCGCCCTTATCATCAATTGTTACCTATTCCGCTTAGCGAATTGGACGCAAATAAGAATTTAACTCAAAATCCTGGATATTAAAATGAAAACACATATATTACTCATTAGCAGTTTGCTACTCACGGCTTTAGGCGCTTGTACTAAGGATAAACCTGAAGACGTAGACCTATCAGTAACAGCTGATAAAACCCAAGTGAAGGTAGGCGACCCCGTAACTTTTACTATTCATCATAATGTAAATGCCTTGGCTATTTACACCGGTGATGAAGGACACGATTACCAAAAGAGTATAGACAATGTACTCAAAGGAAAGACTTCTGAGGAATTACAAGGTAAAAACTATCGCCCTACCGACCCTGATGTGAAACCTTACAAAGTAGACTTTACTTCTACACAAGTAGGGAGCACTACTTTAGCCAATGGTGCTTTTGAAGTGCGTAATGCCAATAGCGGTGATAACTTAGTTGGCAGTCAAGCCGAAGTAGTAACCGATGCTACCATAGGTAAAAATGTAGTGAAAGTGAATGCCCAACACCCTAACTGGTGGTATGAAGCTTTGCGACTTAATGTAAACACCAAAGTAGGAAGCGACAAGAAGATGACTTTACGAATGAAGTTTGCGACAACTACTTTGAAAAGTACTAACGACCAAAGCGAACACCCCGAAGAAACAAAGTTCCCTATCGTGATATTCTTAGGAGGAATTGCTGAAGGAGAAACAGCAGTCACTTTCAAAAAAGAAACCGTTTGGGATTTATTTGTAGAACCCAAAACTGAGTATACCGATTACACTTTTGATATTGGTCGTACCATTTCAGCGTGGGAAAGTGCTGTAAACAAAAAAATGGTAACGCTTTCTTATATTCAGATTCTGTTTACTACCGTGGGTGCTGGCATTGGCTATATAGGTGATTATTTTGTTGAATCGGCTAACTTTGGAGCTATTGACTATAAGGCTTTCGATACAGGAAAAGGTATTACCATTACCGATGATTCTGGTGTGACCAAATACACTCATACGTATGACAAAGCAGGAACTTATGAGGTAGTGGTAGTGGGCAGTAGCAGTGGTTTTAAAAGCTATTCAAAAGACGGCTATAAAACTGATGTAGGAACTGTAAGTGCTGACGAGTACAAGTACAACACTGAATACCGCACTATCAAAATTACGGTAACCCCATAGGATAGTGATGAGGTGTAATCTGTACAAATAGGGTAAAGAAAAGACGAAGAAGAGGTGAACGAAGAGTGGCTCTACAGTGGCTCTACAGTGGCTCTACAGTGGCTCTACAACGAACAAAAGACGAAGGAATGACGAACAAAAGACGAATCTACGATGAAGGTAAGGCGAATCTAAGATGAAGAAATGAAGGTTACTTATCAGTTTTTAGATTTGGGTATTTTGAGCTTTTGATAAGGATTTTATATCTTTGCCCTCTAAATGAAATTTTGACAAATGAACAGAACGATAAAGCTCCTGCGAATCCTGCTGTTGTGGTATTTTCTCTTTCCTATCGCTTTCACAGAAGAGTTGGTGGTGAGAATTCAAGCGCAAGAAACTTTCCTTTTCCACCATCTTACGCGCAATGAAGGTCTGTTGCACGACAACGTTACTTGCATTGCTCAGGATTCGTTGGGCTTTATTTGGTTAGGCACCCACAGAGGGCTCAACCGTTTCGATGGCTATACCCTTGATGCCTACAAGTACGAGCAAGACCCTATCAACTCGGTGTACTACAACCGTGTGTACAGCTTGCAACCTATGGGGCGTTACCTTTGGGTAGCTACCGAAGCAGGAGTAGCTTGTTTTGATATTCGGCTCAAACAGTTTGTCAATTTCAAAATCGACGACCCTCTTGATTTGGCTTTCTATACCAAAGTAAAACTCTTACAAAAAGGCACAAACAATGAACTTTGGCTTTTGAGTGAAAACCAAATTAGGCGTGCTAAGGTAGTGTGGAATCAGCGCGAGAAGGCACTTACGCTAAAAACATTGCCTATTGGCTCTGCCTCACAACTCACTACTTCGCAACTCAATCCGCAGATAGCAGTGAGCGAAAAAGGAGAAGTGTGGCTTTCGGGGTTCCCTTGGTTATCGGCTTACGTTCGTGACAAGGGCAGACTAAAAGCCCTCCCTGAAAAGGTGAACAACATAGGTTCGGGTATCGTAAAGATGCTCTATGCCGATGGCTACTTGTGGGTGATTTACCGAGATAGCTTAGTGAAGTACGCCTGTAAGCCCGATAACACCTATGCGATAGTCGCTAAAAAGGAATTTGACCTGAATAAACATTTGCTTTCTCTTACACTGAGTGGGCAATACGTGTGGGTAGTGAATGAAGAAAGTATCTTTCAGTTGGATAAAAACAGTCTTTCTCTGCTGAAAGAACACAGCCACTCGCCTTTGAATCCGTATTCGGCAAGCAATCATATCAACAGTGTGTTCTTAGACAAGGAGAGCAATTTGTGGGTATCGGCTTGGTCTAATGGCGTATCGTACAGCAGTACGCGCGATGCGTTTTTCAAGACGGTATGGATAAAACCCCAGAGCAAAGTAGGTTCGGAGTTTGTAAGCACGATGCACTACGACCCTGATGGCTATGTGTATATAGGCAATAAGTTCGGCGGAGTGATTAGGTTTCACACCCAGAGCCAGCAGTTAGACGAGCACTATTGTAATGCTCCTGAGCTTTCGCCTAACGTTACGAGTATTCAGAGCGATAAAGCACACTTGTACGTATCGGTTCGCGAACGGGTATGGGTGATAGATAAGCAAAGCCGACGCATTATCGGTTCGTTTGCAACACAGTGCAACGATTATATATTTGATATCAAGCTCGATACCTTTCACCGTTTGTGGATTACTACCTATTCAGGATTGGAGTGCTTTGAAGAGCAAAAAGGACAATGGCAAAACGTCTACACCTTTACCGAAACAACGCCTGAACCTCGTAGGTTATCTACTAACAAGCTCCACAAAATATATGTGGATAAAGCTAAGAATGAACTCGTGATAACCTCGGTAATGGGCTTAAACAGATTGCAACTCAATGCCAAAGGCGAGGTAGTGCGTGTGCTCAAATACGTTGCCGACGCTAAAACTCCGCACAGCCTGAGTAGTAATTATCTTTGGGCAATTGATAAAGACAAAGATACTTATTGGATAGGTACTATGGGTAGCGGACTCAACAAGGTGGTTCTCACTGATAACGCTAATGGCAAACTCACTTATACTGCCGAACATTACGGTATAGAAGAAGGGGCAACCTCTAATGATATTGAAAGTGTGGAAGTAGATGCTTTTGGCAATGTGTGGTGTGGAGGCTTTTACTTGAGTTTCTTTGATACAAAGCAGAAGCGTTTTGCGGCTTTTAGCAACAACGATGGCTTACAAGGACACAGTTTCGGGACGGCTTCCTCTTGCAAAGATGCTGAAGGGAATCTGTACTTTGGAGGCTCACACGGCTTTAACTATTTCAAACCACAAGCGCAGATGTTTTCGTCAGCTCACCTAAGAGTACATTTTAGCAGGTTTGAAAACAACGGCAAGGTAGTCAATTCGTGTATAGAGTTTACCGATGCGCTTTCGATTGCATACCCAAACAACGATTTTTCGGTGTACTTCACCACTTTGTCATACAATGCACCTCAGCGGTTGCGCTACCGTTATAAATTAGAGGATTACGACACTGATTGGCATTATATAGCCGTGAATGACCCTGCTCCACACGCCACTTACCAAAAGCTCTCTTATGGTACTTACAAACTATTAGTGGAGGTAGGCGATTGGCAACAGTGGAGCGGAGCGCAGACCGAGCTTACAGTGGTATCCAAGCCTCCTTTTTGGCTTACGTGGTGGGCGTACACCCTCTATGCACTTGCCCTTGCAGGCTTGCTGTACATAGGTTTCAGGTACTTTATGCGATGGACGCAAATGAAGCATACCATAGCTGTACAAGAGGAAAAAGAGCGACATAAAGAAGAGCTAATGCAGATGAAAATGCAGTTCTTTACAGACGTCTCACACGAGTTCCGTACACCACTTACCCTAATGAGCCACGCAGTAACTGAAATGGAAGAGGAAATGCCTACCAATAAGTATGTGCATACCCTCAAACGCAATACGGGTAAACTCAGCAATATGGTAAACGAACTGCTTGAGATACACCGTATGGACGTGTATACACCTCAGCTAAAAGCCAATTACATTTCGGCAAACAGCTATGTGCAAGCCATTTACAACGAGTTTAAGGAGTGGGCAAGCAAAGTGGCTATAACCTTGCAATTAACACTACCTGAACAAGAAGTAAAGTTGTGGTTAGATGAGAAGTATTTTAGCAAGATACTTTCGAATATTCTTTCCAATGCTATCAGGTACTCCAATGCGGGAAGCACTATACGCTTATCGATTTCGGTAGAGAATTTGAGTGAGCTCACACCGCTCTACAAGAGCGCCTTTGAGAACACTACGCATACCTTACCAGGCAAACAGTTGGTGGTAAAAGTGCAAGATAAAGGCATAGGGTTGGAGAAGAATGCCTTATCCGAAATCTTTGAACGCTTTCACCGTGTAGAGGGGTTGGGACAAAAAAGAGTAGGTTCGGGCATCGGACTTTCTTTGGTAAAATCATTAGTTGAAGCGCATCGCGGTGGGATTATCATTAGCAGTAAGCCCAATGTAGGTACCGAAGTCATCATCACCTTCCCTATGGACGATAGTTACTTATTGCCCGAACAGAAGTTGCAGGACAGTGCTTTTCAGCTAAAAGAATACTTATCGGACTATGCGGTTGAGTATGAACACATAGGCGAAGACGAGGACGAAATGTTAAATTTGCCTCAGGAAGATAAACCTACCTTGCTATTAGTAGACGACAATCACGAGGTACTGATGATACTCAAAAACATCTTTATCAAAGAGTACAACATCATTCTCGCCTCCGACGGCGAACAAGCGATTGAGAAGTGTAATCAGCATTTTCCTAATTTGGTCATATCGGATGTGATGATGCCTAAAATTGATGGCTTTGAGCTCTGTGCTATCTTGAAAAAGAACCTGCAAACCTGCTTTATTCCTGTGATATTGCTCACGGCAAAATCGCAAATAGAGTCGCAGATAGAAGGAATTGAGTTAGGAGCTGATGCCTACCTTACGAAACCTTTTGATGTGAAACTGCTCAAAACCAATGTGCGCAACTTGCTCAACAAGAGCAAACAGCACACTCCTATTGAGAATATCCGTCAGAAGGTGATTGATAAGAAACAACAAGAACAGTTAGACAAGCTCACTCACTTGGTAGTGACCAATATGCAAAACCCACATTTCTCGGTAGATAACCTCTGCCTTGAACTCGGTATGAACCGCACTAAGTTGTACAACTTTGCCAAACAAGCCACCGAGCTTACCTTGGCGAACTACATTCGCAAAATACGCTTAGACAAAGCTGCCGAACTGCTCAAAACCACCGATAAACTCATCAGTGAAGTGTGCTACGAAGTAGGAATTGATAGTCCGTCGTATTTTACAAGAGCTTTTAAAGAACAATTTGGGGTATCACCCTCAGAATTTATTTTAGGTAAGAGGTAAAAAGTTAACGGCTAAGAACTAATAACTAACGACTAAAAACATACAAATGAAAAGAATATTTGCTTTTATTACTTTGTGCAGTTCGCTATGGGCGAGCGCACAACAGCCCACTGAAATCACCCTACTACCCAATGAACAATGGTGGGGTGGCTTTACGGGCGTAGGCAAAGAGATGCCTTACCAACCATCGGAGCGTATTTACAACTTGCGCACCGAGAATTTTAACAACCAATCAGTACCCTTTCTGTACTCTAATCAAGGGCGTTATATCGCTTCGGAGGCTCCTTTTGCTTACCAATTTAAAGAAGGAAAGATACTTATCACGCCTTCACGAGCTGAGGTGAGTTGCCACACAGCAGGCTCTACCCTCAAAAGTGCCTATCAGGCAGTGAGTAAACAATATTTCCCACCTTCTGGGGTAATCCCCCCCGAAGTGTTCTTTACCAAACCGCAATACAACACTTGGATAGAACTTATTTACAATCAGAATGAAAAGGACGTTTTAGCCTACGCCAAAGCCATTCTGGATAACGGAATGCCAACGGGAGTAATAATGATTGATGACAACTGGCAAAAAGACTATGGCGTATGGCAATTCCGCCCCGATAAGTTCCCTACGCCTAAGGAAATGATAAACCAGCTCCACCAAATGGGCTTCAAAGTAATGGTATGGGTATGCCCGTTTGTATCGCCCGATAGCCAAGAGTACCGCTTTTTGCGTGACAAAGGCTATTTAGTGAAGAAAAAAGGAGCTGACACCCCTGCTATCCTCGATTGGTGGAATGGGCTCAGCGCTTGCTACGACCTCAGCAATCCCGAAGCCTTTGCCTACTTTGTGAATATGCTTAAAGACCTACAAAAAGAATACGGCATCGATGGATTTAAGTTTGATGCAGGTGACCCAGAGCGCTATTTGGCGGAAGATGTAGAGGTTTTCGACCAAAAATCTTACGATACTGAACAAACCTATCTCTGGGGTAAATTAGGTTTAGAATTCCCTTACAACGAGTTCCGCGCTTGCTGGAAATTGGGCGGACAGGCTTTGGTACAACGTTTGGGTGACAAGAGTTACTCTTGGGACGGTGTAGCCCGTTTAGTCCCCGATATGATAGCCGCAGGACTCAACGGTTATGCATTTGCTTGCCCTGATATGATAGGCGGAGGGGAATACGGCAGTTTCTTGAATGTAGACCCTACTAAGTTCAATCAGAAACTCATCGTGCGCTCTTGCCAAATACATTCGATGATGCCTATGATGCAATTCTCAGTAGCTCCTTGGCGCATTCTATCGAAAGAGAATTTGGCTATCTGTATCAAATATGCCAAATGGCACGAACAATTAGGCGACTATATCATAGCCGAAGCTAAAAAATCGGCACAAACAGGAGAACCTATTGTGCGCAGTATGGAGTATGCTTTTCCTCATCAGGGTTTCGCTAATTGCAAAGACCAATATATGCTGGGCGATAAGTATTTAGTAGCCCCTGTAATGACCGAAAGCGATATTCGCACGGTAAAACTCCCCAAAGGCACTTGGCAAGACGAACAAGGCAAAAAGTACAAAGGAGGCAAAGCATACACCCTAAAAGTACCTTTGGAGCGATTACCTTATTTTGTAAAGATTAAGTAATAAATTATGCATTGTAAACTTAAAATCCTATGAAAAAATATCTTTTAACATTTTTTGTTTTACTAACCACCATAATCTCTTGCCAAAGCAAAGAAGATGACGTTAACAATGGAGGAGGTACACAGTCACCTACTACCAAAACCTCTACTACTACGTCTACTACCACCCCTATACCACCCGTTACGCCCCCAGCAGTTCCTTCTCTCAATCAGACAGTGAGATATGAAGGTACTAATGAGGTGTTTTTAAATCCTGAAAGAGGTTTTTTAACCCATCAAGACCAAGGGGAAGGTGATTGGACACTTAATGTAGATTGGGTGAGACAGAAGCGAAATCAGGAGGGGATAAGTCTTATTCTCACGATTTATTATATGAATAACTTTCGAGAGAAAGATATTCCGGAGTACTTTTTAAATCGGATTCGGAATAATATGCGAGTCATTCGCGAAGGAGGCTCTAAGGTGGTTTTACGCTTTGCTTATTCAAAAGACCAAGGTGATTATTACAATGGTAGAGGAGATACCTCGTGGTATTGGACGGAAAGACACCTTAACCAATTGGCACCGATAATTCGTGAAAATGCTGATATCATAGCTGTATGGGAAGCAGGTTTTGTGGGTGTTTGGGGCGAATGGTATTACACTAATCATTACGGCTTTGAACCCCAAGAAAACGCAGGAGCTTATGAAGCCCGCAGAAAGGTATTGGCAAAAGAATTGAGCATTTTACCTAAGGATAGAATGGTGTGTGTGCGCTACCCAATGGCAAAGATATTTACCCAAAACATCAATGTGCACACGAATCTTACAGAGGGAAATGCTTATAATGGCAGTGACTTATCACGCATAGGCTTCCATAACGATTGCTTTTTAGCCGATGCTCCTAATATGGGTACTTATCCTAATGAAAACTACCGCAAGTATATGGAGCGGGAGACCCAGTATGTGGTGATGGGAGGAGAGACTTGCACCTCGCCTAATAGTTTTACAGAATGTAGCAATGCTTTAAGAGAAATGGCTTTGTATCATTGGAGTTATATTAATATGGACTTTCACAAGGGTACTATTAATAGTTGGAAAAACAGATGTATGGACGATATGAAAAGAAAATTAGGCTATCGTTTTGCACTTAATTACAGTAAATTTACGGGCAACCCAGTGCCTGGAGGACGTTTGCAAATAGAGCTTGAACTCAAGAATGAGGGCTTTGCTTCGCCGTATAATCGTCGTGATGTGCAGATTGTTTTAGTGAGAAAAGGTACTTCGGAAAAACAAGTATTTAAACTCAATGACGACCCTCGACGTTGGTTTGCAGGTAAGACTGTGAAAGTGAAAGCAGATATTACTTTACCTCAACATCTTTCCAAAGGGCTTTATGACATTTATTTGAATTTACCAGACCCTTACCAAAGTCTTGCTCATCGTCCGGAATACAGCATTCGTTTGGCTAACAAAGGCATATGGGAAGCTCAAACAGGTTATAACAAACTCAATACGATTACGATACAGTAAAGATTAGGATAATAGAAACAGAAGAAAAAGGTCAGCAAGAAGAGTTTTGCTGACCTTTTTTAATAATATAATGTGAGTTCGATGTAAGAAAAGTGTAGCTTACGCTACAGAAATCTTACAAATCTTTAAAAAAATCAAACAAATAGGTAGCAAGCTGCCTAAAAGTCTTGCAGGGATAGTCTTTCAATTGACAATTGATAATTGATAATTGACAAATGTGATATGCACGGATTGGCAACTTCGTTGCTGGATTTCACAGGTTATGACACAAATACTATTGTAAATCAATATTGTGCATATCGAACTGACATTAACATAATACCAGAAATACTGATGGGCGATGGAAGGTCGGAGTCTTCGTAAGGAAACGGAAGATTTCAGAAGAGGCTGGAATGCAATTTTGATAAAAAAAGGTTATTAGGAGGGTATGCTTAGCTTATAGAGAGCTTATAGGAAGCTTATACGAATCTTGGACGATTGGTATAGAAAAGGTACATAAGTAGTTGGTAATGAACAGTTAAAAGTGGTGAGAAAACACTAATTTTGAGGGAAATAAAACGAAGGGAAAACAAAGTTAATCAGAGGATAAAACAAGGTAAGAAAGATAATGCAGCTTTTTTTGATTTTGTTTTTGACCCGCGTACTAATATAGACCCTAAATGTACTATTATAGTAGAATAAGATGGTATTATTTACAAAAAAGGCCTTTGGTATTCCAAAGGCCTTTTTTGTTGTAACATTAAAAAACTTTATTATGATTCTAATGGAATAACAGAAACAAATGATTTGTTATCTCTCTTCTTTTCGAACTTAACGATACCATCGATTTTAGCGTGCAAAGTATGGTCTTTACCAATATACACATTCTCGCCAGCATTGTGTTGAGTTCCGCGTTGTCTAACAATAATGTTTCCTGCGATGGCAACTTGTCCACCGAAAATTTTAACACCTAAGCGTTTAGAGTGAGATTCTCTACCGTTCTTAGAACTACCGACACCTTTTTTGTGAGCCATTTTTTCTTAGATTTTTAGGTTTAACAATTATTTTACGATACCACCGTTCAACTCGTCTTGCCATTTTTTAAGTTCGTCCCATTTGCCGTCAGCGGCTAATTGAGCTTGAGCTGCCCAAGTTTGAGGGTCTAAGTGTGCCAAGGTTGAACTTGTTTCTGATAGAATGGTTTTGATTTCTTCAACTGATTTCTTAGCTAATTTAGCAAAGGTGTCTACCCCTGCTGCTACTAAGGCTTCTGCTGCTTTAGGACCAATACCTTCTATCTTTTTCAAATCATCAGCTTTTGCTGACTTAACAGGAGCTTTTTCTGTCTTAGGTTTTGCTTGGGTACTTTTAGCACCACTTGCAACGATGTTCTCAATTACAATTTGCGTAAGGAACTGACGATGTCCGTTCTTAACTTTGTAACCTTTACGTCTTTTCTTTTTGAACACGAGCACTTTGTCGCCTTTCAAATGTTTCAAAACCTTTGCTTCTACGGAAGCTCCATTTATAGCTGGGGCGCCTACGGTGATGGTTCCGTTGTTATCTAAAAGGAGTACGTTATTAAACGCTACTTTCTCTCCTTCTTGATTAGGCAAACGGTGAACAAACACTTTTTGGTCTTTGCTAACTTTAAATTGTTGCCCTGCTATCTCTACAATTGCATACATAGCTTTGTTATTTAATAATGGTTTAAATCGGGCGCAAAAGTACGAATTATTTTTTACCTACCAAAATAAAAGAGAGAAAAAGTTTTAAAACCTTTTCTCTCTTTCTTATTTTATAGTGCCTATAAGGCTTGTATTAATAACTGTTTTCATCAATCTCTACTTTGCCCCAGAATACTTTGTAGGCGAAATAAGTGTAAAGAAGCAATAACGGCGCCCCTATCGCGGTAATAGTGAGCATAATCTCTAATGATTTTTGAGAAGCTGCTGCGTTGTATACGGTAATGCTATTGCCAGTTTCTAAAGTAGTTCTCAAGAAAGTAGGGTGCAAATTCAGTGCTGCTACCACCATAAAGAAAACGATGGTGAGAATAGTACCCACAAAAGCCTTTTTATAGTCCTTTTTCTTCATAAAGAATGCTATGCTCAAGATGCTGAGGAGCAATAGGGTAGGGAATACCTTTAGCGCGGTACTATTAGCAATATTTTCAGCTAAATGAGGAGTGAGCATACTGTAAATTGCTACTGCTGTAAACACTACCAAAAAGCTGAGGTATGCATAGTTAATGCGTTTCTCTATGCGGTGGTGCATATCACCGTGAGTTTTGAGAAGCAAATACAAACCTCCGTGTACCATAAAGAGCAACAAAGTCATTACACCTACAAGTAATGCATAAGGAGTAAGGAAAGTAAAGAGCGCTCCTCCGGTGTACTGAAAGTTCTCGTCTAACGGAAGCCCTTGTAGTACATTGGCAATTACCACGCCTAAGAGCACAGGCAATACGATGCTGCACACGCTATATACGGTATCCCAAGTGTTGCGCCAACGGTCGCTGTCCTCTTTGCCGCGTACCTCAATGGCTACCGCTCTAAAGATAATAAAAGTGAGGAATAGCATAAAAGGCGTATTCATAGCCGAAAACAATTCGGCATACATTAGTGGAAAACCAGCAAAAATACCTGCTCCCCCGATTACTAACCACGCTTCATTACCGTCCCATACTGGTCCGATAGCGTTTAGAGCTACACGGCGTTCTTTTTTCTTATCGAAGAACAAATGCCACGCCCCAGCTCCAAAGTCAAAGCCGTCTAAAATAGCATAGCCTGTAATCAAAAATCCTATAATGATGAACCACCACGTAGGGTAGTCGATTCCTAAAAATGTTTCCATATCTGTATAATGTTATGCTGTTTGTAATTGTTCTTGAGTTTCGTGTTCATCTATACCGTGAACAATTTTCTTGTTCATCAAGTAGATGAATAGAGCAAAGAGGATGATATAAATAACGGTAAATAAGATAATCGCGAAGAGTATTTGGTTAGCCGATACCGATTTAGAAAGGGCTTCGCTCGTGCGCAAGAGTTTGTACACTATCCAAGGCTGGCGACCCATTTCGGCTGCAAACCAACCTACTTGATTACCTATTTGTGGCAATAGTACACTCCATACAAAAATGTGCAAGAGCCAACGTTTGTTGTATAATTTACCTCTCCACAATAAGAAAGAAGCGTAGAGGGTGAGTGCGATGAGAAACATACCAATGGCTACCATTATATGATAGAATTGGAATACAGCGTTCACCTGCCCAGGACGGTCTTCCACTGGATATTGGTCAAGACCTGTTACGGGGGCATCAGCATCAAAATGCACCATATACGAAAGCCCTTTAGGAATACTCAACCCGTGAGTTTCCTCATTCTTTTTGTCTACCCAACCAATAATGTAAGCATCACCAGGCCCTGTTTTGAAGTGCCCTTCCATAGCAGCTAATTTCTCAGGCTGGTTTTTAGCTACACCATCAGCTGAGCTGTGTCCTGAAACCAATTGCAACAAGCACACAATGGTACCGATGATAAGAGTTACTTTAAAGGCTTTTTTAGAGATTTCTACGTGGCGCCCTTTGAGTAAATACCAAGCGTGAACGCTCAATACCAAGAAGATACCAGCCAAGAACGCTCCTTGCCATACGTGCCATATACGGTCTATGCTCGAAGGGTTGAACACCATCGCCCAAAAGTCGGTGATTACGGCTTTGGCTTGCATTCCTTCACCTGCAATTACATAACCTGCGGGGGTTTGTTGCCAGCTGTTGGCTATTACTATCCAAATAGCGGAACACATAGAGCCTAAGAACACCCCAAGGGTAGCCAAGAAGTGCCATATAGGCTTTACTTTATTCCAACCGAAAAGTACAATACCAAGGCAGGTACTTTCAAGTGCGAAAGCAAAAACACCCTCAGCAGCCAAAGCACTACCGAAGATATCGCCTACATAACGCGAATAGGTAGCCCAGTTGGTACCAAATTCAAATTCCATTACAATCCCTGTAGCGACTCCTAAGCCAAAGGTAAGTGAGAAGATGCGCGTCCAGAAGCGGGCGAGCGTGTCGTACTCTTTTTTACCAGTGCGTAGGTAGATACCTTTAAAGGCTACCATTAGTAGTCCAAGCCCTATACTTAAAGGCGGATAGATGTAATGGAAAGCAATCGTCAGTGCGAACTGCACCCGTGCTAAAATTTCTGTCTCCATATGTCGAGTAATTTAATTAGTGAAATATGCGACAAAAGTACACTATATGAGCAATATACCAAAAGAAAAGTAGAAAACGGATATTAATTTATATTACATCTAAATAATATAGCTCTTTCTCTACTCTCATACCTAACTTATCGCTAGCTTTACCTCTGATGATTGGTATTATTGTTTTTTTTCGGTATTGTGATGTTATAAAAAATCAATGGATACTCAATACTCTGAATATCCATTGATGAACTTATAATTAGATATTATCGATTTTTACTTGTTCTTTTTAATTTTCCCTTTTATTTCTTTCACTTTGTCTTCTACAAAGCGCATTAGTTTATTGGTAATAGGGAAATTGAACACTTCTTTATCAGTAGTAACTCTTGTAGTGAGGTAAATACCCAAAGGCAAAAGTATCAAAGCGGGTATCCACGGTGCCAAGGCTGGGTTGATAGTGTTGTTCTCAGCTATATTTTTCATAAACATTCCTATAAAATAATAAGCTAAGAATAGTATCATTGCTATTACCAAAGGCATACCAATCCCTCCTTTGCGAATGAAAGCTCCTAAAGGTGCCGCTACGAAAAAGAGCACAAAACAAGCCACCGTAAGAGCAAACTTATCGCTGAGATTTAAAATGTGTAAGTTCATTAGTTTATAGCGATATTCAAGGTCGCTTTGCCGGAACTCCACATTGTCTAACTGAGCTTGGTTGGTATTGATAGCCATATCAAGTACCATTGATTTTTGTGTGTTGTTCAGTTTGTTAAAGAGCTCTCTCACCGAAGTAATCTCCTTAGCAGGTTTAGGCTTCTCTTGTTTTTTTACTTCGGAAGAAGGCGATGTAGAAGGGGCTACTGAGAAACCTGTACGGCGAAACATATTATTGCCATAGTCAGTAATATTCTGTTTGAAATCGGTGCGGAGTGAGTCGATAGCGTAATTAAGCTGTCCTACATTCATCATACGATAGGTAGTAGCATCGGTTTTCTCGTTAAAATCTACATTGTTCAAATGCGAAAGGTCAAGATTGATGATGTATTTTTTAAAGTATACCTTGGCAAAAGGTTCTTTTTGTTGGGCTTCATAAGAGTTGGTTTTAATATCCTCGTAATAAGTCCCGTCTTCCAAAATAAGCTGTAAGAAGTTGCTATTAGTCTTAGAACTCTTAAGTTCTCCTCGCTTGGCATTGATTACAGTGCGATTTACTTTATCTGGAGTCTTTTTGTGAATAAGCACATTCTCTAAAAATTCGTCATTATCACCTCTTTTTTTCCCTACTTTTATGCTTATATCCTCCCCTATGTTAGAGAATACTCCTTCGGCTATAGCCATAGCAGGCTTCACTTTGGCAATGTTCGATCTAAGGGTATACACCTCTCGATAAGCTACTGGAATTACATTATTGGCTAAAAAGAAAGTGCCTAAACTCAGTAATGCCATCAGTATAATCAGCGGACGCATTACGCGCATTAGCGAAATACCTGAGGCTTTCATCGCAGCAAACTCATAGTTTTCAGCAAATGCCCCAAAGGTCATAATAGAGGCTATTACCACTGCTAAGGGCATAATGATAGGGATAAGTTGCGGAATAAAATAAATTAGAAACTTGAATATAATCCATAACTCCAAACCACGCCCCGCTAGCTCATCAATGTATGTAAAGATAGTGTGGAATACAAAGATAAGAACAAGTATAGAGAGTGCTCCTAAAAAGTTAGTAAGGAACTGAGTGATAATGTAGCGGTCTAATATCTTCATCTATAATTCACTGATAGTATAGCCGTCCTTTTTGTACTTCTCGCGGTCGAATTTAAAGATATTGTTCGAAATAGGCTGGTTTGTTTTAAAAGTATTCACTGTGATAGTGGTTTTAGTACCGTTCTTTCCTATTTCAATAAGGTTGTAGATGTGTTTAGTTTGTATATCTATCCCCAACAGAATTTGCTTTACATCAGTATTAGCTTTCTGCGGTTTTAGCTCTACATATTGTATTTTGCGCCCGCGCACATTTTGCTGTATATCCCACTTGTACTTATAACCTTTCTTATAGAAGGTAAGCATTTTTGAAGGAGTAATCGCATTGGCGTCATTGGCGTTTTTCTCTATGGTTACTTCTTCGTTCTCGGGTACTATGGTATAGGTCTTATGACCGTCGTATATTTTAGTAGCCCCCAGATAATTCAGCACATACTTGTTTTTAGCAATGGTTACATTGCCTTTGGTTTCCTGATTGATATTCTCAGCAATATTATCGAGGTTATACTTAAAATCTATATAGATATTATTGTAAGCAACCATCTTGTTGTACACTTCGTCCAATAGCTTTTTTGCCTTGTCTACTTGCTGGCTATGTGCCTGAAATACGCCTAAAAATAAAGCAAAAGCTACAATAAATATTCTTCTCATTTCTAGTGTTTTTAATGATTTAATCTCTGTCTAATAGCAATTATTGTTCCAAAGTTTTATTGCGATATATATTTTTTACTTCTCTGTCTTGGGTTCTATCACTTTGCCTCCCTTTTTAAATATCTTTTGCATCAACCCTTTAAAGGTATTAAAATCTACCGAATAGGTTAGTCCTACCCCTTGGGCATACCCTATACGGTCGAGCATATACTGTTGCCATTCGTTTTCTCTGTTGAATATTTTAGCCGTCAGGCTACCGTCGGTGTTTAAGCGGAATTGTACCTCTACATTACCCGCCACTGCCGTACGGCTTACTCCTCCCACAGGGATACCCACTTTGGCATTCACACTCGCCCAATCGGTGATTTGGGTAGAGACAGTAAAGCCCAAACGGTCGCTGTTGATGTCGGACGAACCGTCGTTAATCCCCGCTTCGTACGATACTCCCAAGTTCAGCTTGTTGTCTTCGTCCGAGAGCAATTGGTTAAACAAGCCTGCTGCCGTTTCAAAGAGGTTGTAAGCTACCAAACGGTTATCGGTATTCTTTTCGCTCATAAACGAACCCTGTGCCAAGAGCGAAAAGGCTTGCAACTGCTTACGGTCTTGGTCTTCAAGCTTGTAGTTGAGCTCCGATACCAAACTCGGACTACTATCAGGAAAAGTAATGTCAAACAAGGTTTCGGGGCGCATCAATTCTCCTTCTAATTTAATGATTACCTGAGTGTTGATTTTCCGGTTATACTGGGTGCTTTCCAATAGCGTACTTGGGTTCGCACTGAGGTTATAAGCCGCTTTCAAGTCGCGCAAAGTAGCTCTTAGCGGGTCGCCACTCCAAGAGATAGACCCCCCTGGTAGTACCGTAAAACGCTTGTCGATGATGTTTTCGTACTTGAAATTATAAAAGCCCGAATAGGTGATAAAGTCCCCCCACATATTAAACTTACCGTTGGTATTGATTTCAATAAGGAGCGTACCTGCCCCACGCCCCACAAGGTTACTACCCGTTTTTCTATCCATCACAATTTCCACTTCGGCAGTAGGAAGAATATCAAGCTCAAAGTTCAGTTCTAACCCCTTGATAGACTCCAATTCTCGGTTAATTTTTACTTTTTTATCGCCCTTCTCTACAAAAGTGATAAACGAGTCATCGCCCACGCTCTCACTATCGCTGAGTGGTATTTTGAAGGACGTACCCTCTTCGGTCTTCGCATTTACCTTAATCGCAATTTCGTCCAATGCTCCTTTAATGCTCGCATTCCCTTTGATAAAGGCAGTCCCGTAGAACAGCGCATCATCAGTATAAGGGGTATTGAGCACCATAAAGCGCTTGCCAAGGGTTTGCAATCTTAGGTCTAAAAACCAATCTAATAGTTTGTTATGTCTAATCGAACCATTCAGTTTGGCTTGTGTTTTATAAGCGGTATCGGTCAGTAGCCAGTTGTCTATATCAAACGTCTTGTTGTTTACCTTTATCCGTGCACCTTCCTGAATATCAGTGTTCAGTTTCAGGTACGTAATCCCCACACCTGCTTTGTGCAAGGTGAGTTCGCCGTCCATCAGTGGGTCGGTTACGCTACCGTCTATCTTCACTTGCCCCGACATCGTGCCTCTAAGGTTGTAGAAGACTCCTTCCAAGAACGGATTAAAAGGCGAGAGCTCAAAGTCTCTAAAATAAGCCGTAAGGTCGAGCAAAGTACCCCGCTTCTTGTCTAAGTTAATTTTCCCTCTCGTAGCAAAGCCAAGAGCCCGCCCGTTAGAGAAAAACGCCCCTACATCAAACGACGACAAATCACTGTTACCAAAGATACCCACTTCCAAATCACCATAGTCATAGCCATTCAGTTTAAAATAGCGTATAAAAAGGTCTGCCGAAGGGTAATATAAGTTCCCGCGTTGAGTGAGCGACACGTTACCATTGAGCGTTCCCGTGAGGTTAAGCCCTTTGATTTCGGGTACTATCTTGTCCATCGCTACGTTATGGGCAACTAAATGCAGATTCTTATAATCTTTGGTAGTGATGAGCCCACTGAGGTTCATATATTGGTTTTGGTGCGCCATCTTGAAGTTGCTCACCTTAATCGTATCGGCAGTGCGGTTGAGCACAATCTTGTTGTACTCATTCATCGCATTCTCGCGGTTGATATACCACGCATTGCCTTTGAAGTTTATCAGTGATTTCTTAATCCCTATAATCGACTCTTGTTTCTTGTTCAAAGTATGGTAGAAATTCAGCTCATAAGTATCTCTGCCGGTATCGCCCCCTTTGAACTCAGTACGGAAGAAAAGCGTATCTTTGATAGTGGTATTAATTAGGTTAAAATCTTGAATGGCATACACCCCAAAATCGGCTTTCTTCACTTCAAAATAAGTATTGTACAGCGGGTTTTTATTGTCTATTTCAAGACTGATACTGTCTATCTGAGTGCCGTATGCATTCACGCTGGGCGACTTCATTTGGAACTTAAAACTCCCTTTATCGGCATCTATATTCCCGTTGATGAAAGTGTTTCTGCCTATCTTCACTTTGGGCACAAACACTTCTACTATCTTGTTGTAAATATCAAAATGGAAGTCTACGTACTGGTTTTTCTCTATCTTATACGGGTTGTATTGGGCATAGATACTCCCCACCGCGTTTTGCATTACCTTTTTTAGCTCAGCTAACTTGAACTTTCCTCTTACATTCCCGCTCACAATATCAGGCGAATTAATCGTGATTTCTTTCACGCCATTGTTTAAGGTTGAAACGACCTCGAAGTCTTTAAAGGTAAAACTTCCTGCTGAATTGATGTAATTGGTGTGTTTAAATGATATTTTACCCACAATATCGTCCAACTGATTGCCCGAAATGTCTATCACTACCTTACCACATAACTGCGATACACTGTCCATTTCCATAAAGTGTAAAGCGTGCAAATCGGCAATAGCAATATCCGCTTGAAAGTCAAATTTGTTGTTTCTGCCCGATAGGTCAGCAAGTCCGTTGAAGTTCATCGTAAGGTTCGGGTCTTTTGCGTCTATTTTGCCATTAAACACCTGATTCCTAAACTCCCCATTGATGCCTATGCGCTGGTAGTTATAACCGTTGTAGCCCACCGAATGAACCGTGCCATTGGCGTAAAGTTGCATAGTTTTAAAGTTCAATCCCTGTCCGCGCACTGTCATATCGGCAGTAAGTGCGCCCATAGTCGGGTCGTCTAAAATCTTGCCCAAATGAAACTGATTCGTAGTGAGCGTGCCTCTAAAAGCCGTTTTATCGGTATGGGTAAGGTCTTCCAAAGAGCCGTCGATATGTGCTTCGCCGTCATTGGTTTTCAGCAGTACATTGGCTTGTAGCGAAGTCGTTCTGTAAGCAAAATCACCTTCTACTGAAAACATTCCTAACCTTTGTAGTTCCGCTGGAATATTTTCACCCAAATCCTTAGGCATTAAGTAAGCCAAATCGTTATAAATGCTCTCGGCATATACACCTTTGCCTATCACGGCTATATTAGCGTGTTTTGCTAATAGATTTTGGAAAGTTAAATCTCCCTCTATAAGCGTGTTCTGATAAGATATTTTTCCCTGCGGAATAGTGAAGTTGTTCAGCGTTCCTTTCATCGTTACGCCCTCTAACACAATGTTTCTACCTCCGTTGAAACCATTGTAAAAAGCGTTCAAATCGGTAGTGTTTACCGTAGCTTTGGGCAGATTAACGTCAAAGACTACCTTGTTCACAAAATCGCCAAAACTGCCGTTGTGAGAGAACATCGTTATAGTACCCTGAATGTCCGTCAATGCCGTTTGCAGTCGCAAATCCTTGGCTTGCATCAAGCTATCGGTATAGCTAAACTGTGTATTTAGGTGGGTAACATTCAGTTTGTCATCAAAGCGGAAGTTCCCTTCTTGCATCTCAAAAAACACTTTGCTACCCAAGATTTTAAAGTCGTTTAGCTTAGTGTTCAGATGGTCTACTTTCAAGATAGAAGGGTTGGCGTTATTCTCGTCCGAAATACGGCAATAGCTGTCTTTTAGCTTGATACTTTTTGCCTTCATCACAAACTTGCCCGTGCTGGGTTCCCCCGAATCGAATTTGTTTACAAACACGTCCAAGTTAGACAAAGTATCACCCTTATGGGTTTTCATATTGAAAATGAGACTATCACCCTTTATGTGTCCAAAGTACAAATTACCGTCAAACAGCTGTTTAAAGTCTAAAATAGAAGTCGTGAGTTTCTTTGCCGAAATAAGCGTATCTTGCTTGTGGTCGCGAATAAGCACTCGTTTGATATCCACATCTCCGTTGATTTTCAGATGTATGCGCTCTATATTCAGGTCGATATCAAAATCTTCATTCAGGTAGTTCACCACCTTTTTAGCGATGAAGGTTTGGGTGGCGGGTAAGGTCAAAAGCAGAGCCGTAACCCCAAGTAACACAAGGGTTATAAGGAAGAAACGGACAAGTATTTTTCGTAATCTTTTGATAGAATGAGTTCTTTACTGCTGACTTAGCGTGCAAAGATACGAATAAAATTGAAAAGCAAAAAAAGATATACTGAAAAAATACCCAAACACACTAAAATAGCTTCTTTTCTCCTTCATCTTACCCCCGCTTTATCTTCATCGTGCCTTCGCTTTATCTTCATTGTACCTTCACTTTATCTTCATTGTACCTTCACTTTATCTTCATTGTACCTTCACTTTATCTTCATTGTACCTTCACTTTATCTTCATTGTGTCTCCGCTTTATCTTCATTGCGCCTTCGTTCATTTATCACCTGTCCGTATGGCTCGCACCGTTTTACCACCACCACAATCCCCTTTTGAAGAAAGTCCGCATTTGTCATTCGTCACTTGTCATTCGTCATTTCTCCCCTTTCCCGTCACTACACTCCCCCTCATTGAGGAAGTCCGCGAGAGCGGAGTATGTGTAAAGAGAGAGATTTGTCACCTTTTCCGGCTTGTCCCCCTTCGGGGGTTCGGGGGCTTACCGAATAAACGACTCGCCACATTCCCCCTCATTGAGGTAGCCAGCGACAGCTGGGTATGTGCCCTGGGAGAGCGGAGTATGTGTAAAGGGGGAGGTTATCCCCTAGTGCCTATGGCCTAAGTCCTATCACCTCTTCCTTTTTCTTTCGCCTCGAAACCTCGTTTTTAACATTTTTAGCGTTGTTGTATAATATTATAAATCAATTTTTTACACACCCTTTCTATACCAATCGTCCAAGATTCGTATAAGCTTCCTATAAGCTCTCTATAAGCTACCCCCACCCTCCTAATAGCCTTTTTTCACCAAAA
>NZ_AJZR01000021.1:0-2615 GCF_000271925.1 Capnocytophaga sp. oral taxon 412 str. F0487
AAGTTGTTATGGGAACTCTTTCAAAAATTTATGTAAAAAATGATAATATAGATAATATTATTAATGAGTTTAAAACTTTCTATTCTATAAAAAGAATAGAATTTTTAGATACTCCAAAGTGGTGGCTCTATGCGCCCAAAGAGACTATTATTATTTCATTTGAATATGAGAATTGGATAGAAATAGAGGTGCAATTCAATTATTCACTATACATTTATGATGAGTTCTTGAGAAGGTTGTCAGAGAAGTATCTAACTATTATTTTATTAGTATATTATCAATCAACAACGGGAGAAGGTAGAGTGGCTATATTTCAAAGAGGTAGAATGAATTTATCTATTGTTCAAAATTATGTTAGAGAAGAGAATGTGGATAAAAATATTTTGACAGATAATTTTGGTTTGCCTATCTCTTTAAAAAATAAATTTCAAATTCCTAATCTATATGATGAATGTTATGTTTTTGGTTATGATTTTATAAATTACTTTTTGGAAAAAGAAGGGGTCTTTTCTCTATCAAAACAAAAAAAATATCATTATATACATATAGAGAAAATTAATGAAAATACAAGATATTACTAAATGGAAAAGTCAAAAGAAAATTTACTAAGGAGCTTTCGTTAGAGGAAGAAGCTGTATTGAGATTTTATACAACCAAAGAGGGATATAAGAATTTTAATAGAGCTCTAAGAGGTGAAATACCTATGACTGATTTTTATATCTCTCAAAAAAAACTAATGAATCAGGCGTTGAAAAAGTTACCAACATCTAATCATAATAATAGTCTTTTATATAGAATTGAAGATTTATCTGAAGATAAAATTTCAGAATTATATGTTCAAGGTTCCATAATAAAAACAAAAGGATTTACTTCTGCAACATATTCAGAAGATGCTGTTATTGAAGCTATGAGGAATAGACCTTATACTGTGTTAATAAGAATAGAAGGAAAGGATGGAAAACTAATAGAAGGGCTTTCAACATTACCATCTGAAAAAGAAATATTATTTAAGTCTGAGACGATATTTAAAGTGGAAAAAGTAGGTTTTTCTCCTAACCCAGAAGATTATATGATTCCTATAAAAACAATTTGGTTAAAAGAATTATAATATGAAAGATTATCAAAAAGAACTTCTTTTATTAAAAGAGAGGAAAGACCAACTTATGAAAACAATTAATAGTCACTCATTTTCAAGTGAAAAAGAATATAATCTTTTTGTAAAGAAAAATGTAAATATGTTTGTTGAATTAATAAAGATAACTAAGGAAATAAAAGATATTCAATGGAAACTTATGAATGATATAGAGAGACAAAATTATTTAGATTATTTGAAAGAATTAAAAGAAAAATTTAATGAGACAGAATCTTATTGAATTTAGGTTATGCTAATTTTACGGAGGAGAATTATTGTTAGAAATGGCAATATAATTGAATATACTTATCCTGCACGAAAAATATTGAGATGGAGTGAACAAAGAACGAAGGATTAGAAGAATGCTATTCAAGTAGCAAAAAGATTAAATAACACTAATGTTAATAATATAGGTAAATAACAGAAGGTAAAGTAGGAGAGTTTGTTAAAAGTAGAAAAGAAGTATTAGGATTTGGACAAAAAATAGAACCAAACATCACAGATATAGACGTTTCTACATTAGATGAAATAATTGAGGTAAAAACATCTTTTAGTGCTGTGAAAGAAAATCAATTTGATAAATTCTTAAATAGTAAGTTGGATAATTTTTGTAATCCAGAACAAAAGAAAGTGATTTTATATATAGACAAACCTATGTCTGAAGCCACAAATACGCAATTAAATATGATTAATAGAATCAAACAGAAAAATGTAATCATAGTAAATTCATTAGATGAACTAGGAAAAATAATAAAGTAACTTGTTATGGGAACTCTTTCAAAAATTTATGTAAAAAATGATAATATAGATAATATTATTAATGAGTTTAAAACTTTCTATTCTATAAAAAGAATAGAATTTTTAGATACTCCAAAGTGGTGGCTCTATGCGCCCAAAGAGACTATTATTATTTCATTTGAATATGAGAATTGGATAGAAATAGAGGTGCAATTCAATTATTCACTATACATTTATGATGAGTTCTTGAGAAGGTTGTCAGAGAAGTATCTAACTATTATTTTATTAGTATATTATCAATCAACAACGGGAGAAGGTAGAGTGGCTATATTTCAAAGAGGTAGAATGAATTTATCTATTGTTCAAAATTATGTTAGAGAAGAGAATGTGGATAAAAATATTTTGACAGATAATTTTGGTTTGCCTATCTCTTTAAAAAATAAATTTCAAATTCCTAATCTATATGATGAATGTTATGTTTTTGGTTATGATTTTATAAATTACTTTTTGGAAAAAGAAGGGGTCTTTTCTCTATCAAAACAAAAAAAATATCATTATATACATATAGAGAAAATTAATGAAAATACAAGATATTACTAAATGGAAAAGTCAAAAGAAAATTTACTAAGGAGCTTTCGTTAGAGGAAGAAGCTGTATTGAGATTTTATACAACCAAAGAGGGATATAAGAATTTTAATAGAGCTCTAAGAGGTGAAATACCTATGACTGATTTTTATATCTCTCA